>NZ_JBFXGV010000010.1:0-80604 GCF_050177655.1 Paenirhodobacter sp. | reverse complement strand
GCTGCAAGTCCGCATCGCTGTGCTGAATGGCTACACCGCGCTTGGCATACCCGTCACAGTGGCCGTAGGATAAGTCCGTCCGGGGAAAGGGGAACTCCGCTCAGAACCTGATTTATGCAACAAGGCCTCGTAGGTATCAAACCCAACTGTTCTTCGCTGCTGTTTTAGCTCGGAAGATATTTTCGTTGCATCCATTGGGCACCTGAGTGAGCGAAGAAAGTATTGAGATCGCTGTCACATTAGTGCCATTTGCGCCGAGCGACAAGTTCGCGAATATCCAAAAGCGCCTTTGGGGAGGCGCTTGACAGCATGACGAAGTGTGTTGCGGCGGGTGGATGCTGTCATTCGACCAAGACGTCTTCGATGGTCATGTTCGTCGGCAAGGTGACGAGGTATTGGTCGCTGGCGATACGCGTCCTATCCCCCATCCGCGAGCGCCAGAACACGCCAAGTGTGGCGGCGGCAGTACTTTCAACGCATTGGCGCCGTTCATGCTCGACGCCTCGACCGGCTGCCCCCCCTCACACCAACCTTGCAAAAAACACCGCGCTCATCGTGAAGCCGATCGCGGCGATGATCCACCGCACCGCCTCCTTCGGCAGCCAGCGCGCCACCGGGGCGCCGGCGTAGCCGCCCGCGGTCGCCGCGACCGCCATCACCAGCGCCTGTTGCCACGCCACGATCCCCGCGAGCGCAAAGATCGCCACCGAGATCGTCGAGAGCACGAAGCTCAGCCCGTTCTTCAGCCCGTTCATCCGGTGCAGGTCGCTCATCCCCCAAAGCGCGAAAAGCGCGAGCAGCACGATGCCGAGGCCGCCGTTGAAATAGCCGCCGTAGACGGCGACGACGAAAAGGCCCGCCGCCCCTTCGGGCGTCACGTCGCGGGCGTGGCGGGCGGCGAGCGCGCGCAGCCGCGGCCCGAAGAGGAAGATCAGCGTCGCGGCCAGCAAAAGGAACGGCACCACCACCGAGAAGGCCTTGTTCGAGGAGACGAGCAGCAGCCCCGATCCGACCACACCTCCGGCGAGGGTGATCAGCGCAAGCCGGATCAGGCGCCCGCGCTCGAAGCTCGCAAGCTCGCCGCGAAAACCCATCGCGCCGCCGAGATAGCCCGGAAACACCGCCACCGCGCTTGTCGCATTCGCCGCGACCGGCGGCAGCCCCACGAAGACCAGCGCCGGAAAGGTCAGAAACGTCCCCCCGCCGGCGATCGTGTTCATCAGCCCGGCGCCGAAGGCGGCCGCGATCAGGATCAGATATTCGGTCATGAAACGGCCCTCCCCGCCGCCAAACCGGGCTAACCCGGGGCGGCGCGGCTGTAAAGCCTCGCGCCGCCCGCCGCTCACGGCGCTTTCAATTGACCCGCGCGCCGGTTGCGCTAGAACGCGGGCCAAAGAGAGGTGCGTGATGCAGGCATTCGAATACAGGGTCGTCCCGGCGCCGATGCGCGGCGACAAGGAACGCGGCCTGAAGACCGGGGCGGAGCGCTTTGCCCATGCGCTGGGTCAGCTGATGAACCAGATGGCGCAGGACGGCTGGGAATACTGGCGCGCCGAGACGCTGCCGGCGGAGGAGCGCCAGGGGCTGACCTCGAAGACGACGGTCTTCCACAACCTGCTCGTGTTCCGCCGCGCGCTCGACGCCGAGGCGCCGGAAGGCAGCGCAGGCGCGGCCTTCGCCGCGGTTTCGGCGGCGGAAAAGCGGGCGAAGATGCTCTCGGTCAGCGCGCCCGAGGGCCGCGCGCCGCGGCTCGGCCCCGCCGAAGACCCGGAACTCTAATCGAGAAATTCGATCGCGAGCGCATGGATGCGCGCGATCAGATCGGGGCCGAGCGCCGCATGCACCGCGCGGTGACGCGCGATGCGGCCCTGCCCGGCCAGTGCCGGCGCGCTCAGCCGCAGGCGGAAATGGCTTTCGCCAGACCCGGCGTGACCGGCATGGCCCGCATGACGCGCGCTTTCGTCGATCACCTCGAGACGGTCCGGCGCGAGCGGGGCGAGCCGCGCCTGGATCTCCTCGGCCACCGGCCGGTTTCCGCTTTCCATCCCCGCCCCCCTTTCCTCTCGCGCGATATGCTCTAGACTGCGTGACCCGAGTCGGCGGGGGCCGTCAAGAGCCCCGCCGCCAGCGAAATGAGAGGCGCGATGAGCAAGACCGGTGACCCGTTCGGTTTCAACATCTCGGCAGCGGCGGACAAGAAACGCCGCTCGAAAGGCAAGCGCGGGATGTCGGGGGCCTTCGAGACCTCGACGCGCAAATGCGACCACGAGGGCTGCAACGAGCCCGGGCAATATCGGGCGCCGAAATCGCCCAAGGTGCTCGACGACTATTTCTGGTTCTGCAAGGACCATGTGCGCGAATACAATCTGAACTGGAACTATTTCCAGGGTCAGTCGGAGGAGGAATTCCAGCATTTCCTCGACAATGCGACGGTCTGGGAACGGCCGACGAAACCCTTCGGCCGCACCAAGGAGGAGATGGGCTGGACCCGCCACGGCATCGCCGATCCGATGGAACTGCTCGGCGCGAACGCCACGCAGAACCCGGGGCGCAAGGTCGTGGGCCGCCGCCTGCCGCCGACCGAACGCAAGGCGCTCGAGATCCTCGATGCGAAGGACACGATGACGAAGACCGAGATCCGCGCCTGCTACAAGGCGCTGATCAAGGTGCTGCACCCGGACATGAACGGCGGCGACCGCAGCCAGGAAGAGATGCTGCAGGAGGTCGTCTGGGCCTGGGATCAGCTCAAGGACAGCCGCAACTTCAAGTGAGCCGCCCTGCGGCGGGGGCGGAGGGGTCGCTGCCCCCGCTGCTCCGCAGCCCCCCGAGGTATTTTTCGCAAGATGAAAACCCCTTCATCTTGCCGAAAATACCTCGGGGGTGAATTTTCCGCAGGAAAAGAGGGGGCAGCGCCCCCTGCCCGGCCTCAATGCGCGGCGCGCTTGCCGGTTAAAAGCCCGATCAGCGGCGAGATCACCCGGGTCGCGACCGGGATCAGCACGAAGCCGAAGGCGAGGCCCAGCACCCCGTCGCAGGCGGCGGTGACGCTCCAGGCGAGCGCCTCGCGCAGCGTCTCGGGGGCCGGGGCGGCGGCGGCCTCGGCGATGTGGTGGATCGTCTCATAGGGCAGGCCCCAGCCCAGCACCTCAAGCCCGTGGATCACGATCGAGCCGCCGACCCAGAGCATCGCCGCGGTGCCGACCGCCATCAGCCCCGCCATGAAGGGCGGCATCGCGCGCACGAGCCCATGGCCGAAGGCGCGGGTGGCGCCGAGCCTGCCGTTGCGCGCGAGCCAGAGGCCGATGTCATCCGCCTTCACGATCAGCGCCACGCCGCCATAGACGAGCGCGGTGATGCCGAGCGCGACGAGCGCGAGCGCCACGGCCTGCATCCAGACCGGCTGGCCCGCAGGCAGCGCCGAAAGCGCGATCGTCATGATCTCGGCGGAGAGGATGAAATCGGTCTTCACCGCGCCCGAGACCTTGGCCGCCTCGAGATGGGCGGGATCGCCCACCGCCTCCTCCGCCTCGTGCGGGCCGGGGCGCACAAGATGCAGCACCTTCTCCGCCCCCTCGAAGCAGAGATAGCTGCCGCCGAGCATCAAAAGCGGCGTGATCGCCCAGGGCGCGAAGGCCGAAAGCAGAAGCGCGAGCGGCAAGAGGAACACGATCTTGTTGCGGATCGAGCCGAGCGCGATCTTGCCCACGATCGGCAGCTCCCGCGCGGCGGCAAAACCGTGGACGTATTTCGGCGTCACCGCGGCATCGTCGATCACCGCGCCCGCGGCCTTCGCGCCCGCCTGCGCCGCCTGCCCCGCGACATCGTCCACGCTTGCCGCCGCGATCTTGGCGATGCCCGCGACATCGTCGAGAAGTGCCAGTAACCCGCTCATGACCAAACCTTTCCGTTTGCGGCAAGGTAAGGGCCCGGCCGCGCCATCACAAGCACCCCCCCGCCTGTAACCCGGACAATCCGCCCCCTTGCGCGGCCCCTTGCGATGGTCCACAAATCCATCCGACCGCAGGAAAGGATGCCCGCCATGACCGATCTCGAGATGAATGCCAAACCGACCGAAGAGATCGACCTGCGCGAGGTCTTCGGTCTCGACAGCGAGATGAAGGTCAAGGGCTTTGCCAGCCGCACCGATCGCGTGCCGGACCTCGACCCGACCTACAAGTTCGACCCCGACACCACGATGGCGATCCTCGCGGGCTTTGCCTACAATCGCCGCGTGATGATCCAGGGCTATCACGGCACCGGCAAATCGACCCATATCGAGCAGGTCGCGGCGCGGCTGAACTGGCCCTGCGTGCGCGTCAACCTCGACAGCCACGTCAGCCGCATCGACCTGATCGGCAAGGACGCGATCAAGCTCGTCGACGGCAAGCAGGTGACGGTGTTCCACGAGGGCATCCTGCCCTGGGCGCTGCGCAACCCGACCGCGATCGTCTTCGACGAATACGACGCCGGCCGCGCCGACGTGATGTTCGTGATCCAGCGCGTGCTGGAGGCCGACGGCAAGCTGACGCTGCTCGACCAGAACGAGGTGATCACGCCGAACCCGTTCTTCCGCCTGTTTGCGACGGCGAACACCGTGGGCCTTGGCGACACCACGGGGCTTTACCACGGCACGCAGCAGATCAACCAGGGGCAGATGGACCGCTGGAGCCTTGTCGCGACGCTGAACTACCTTTCCCACGACGCGGAAACCGCGATCGTGCTGTCGAAATGCCCGCATTACAACACCGAGAAGGGCCGCAAGACGATCGGCGCGATGGTGCATGTGGCCGATCTCACCCGCACCGCCTTCATGAACGGCGATCTCTCGACGGTGATGTCGCCGCGCACGGTGATCGCCTGGGCGCAGAACGCCGAGATCTTCCGCAACGTGGGCTATGCCTTCCGCCTCACCTTCCTCAACAAATGCGACGAGCTGGAGCGGGCCACGGTGGCCGAGTTCTACCAGCGCCTTTTCGACGAGGAACTGCCCGAGTCGGCGGCGGTCGTCGCGGCGCGGTAACAGCCTTATCCCCGAATTCAAACGGCGCGCCCTCGGGCGCGCCGTTTCGGTTCGTGAGTGGTCTCTTGCCGGGATCAGCCGCGGGCGGCCTTCGTCGCGGCACCCCACCAGGCGATGTCGCCAAGCAGCCCCTTGGCCGAGCCTTCGATATGCGGCGCGATCTCGCTCATTTCGGCGTTCTTGCCCATCGGCGAGATCGCCATGAAATCGCCGCCGCCGATATGCACCGCGTTGCGCACCGGCACCATCTGCAGCTCGACCGCGATGCCGCGCAGATGCTCGATCGCACGGCCGGCGCCAAGGCCGCCATAGCCCACCGCGCCCATCGGCTTATGCGCCCATTCGACATAGGCCTGATCGAGCGCGTTCTTCAGCGCGCCGGTGATCGAGTGGTTGTATTCCGCGGTGACGAAGATGTAGCCGTCGAATTCGCCGATCTTCTTTTGCCAGCGCACCGCCTCGGCCGATTGCGAGGGCGCCCAGGCGTTCGAGGCGACCTCGTCGAAGAAGGGCAGCGCGTAGTCACGCAGATCGACGAGTTCGAAACGCATCTCGGGATGTTCGGCGCGGGCGAAATCGAGGAACCATTTCGCGGGCTTGTCCGCCAGCCGCGTGGGCCGGGTCGAGGACAGGATGATGGCGATGTTCAGCGGGCTGGTCATTTCGGGTCTCCGTAAGCTCTGTTCAGGTCTGTGTCGGTTGGTCTGTTTTCCTGACCCCAATATAGCGCACAATTGACGCAGAGATCTCGTTAGTTATGCGCAAATTTGCACAGCATCGGTGCCCCGCGGCAATCTGTGCCCGATACATCCGAAGCGCTTTACGCGCGCGCGTCGCGGTGCTTTAGATTGGCCATGAGCAAGCCCAGCGACAACCCCGCCGATCCCTTCAAGAAAGCCCTCGCAGAGGCGACGAAGACGCTCGCCGATGCGCCCGAGATGACGGTGAGCTTCACCGTCGATCCCGCCGGCGTGTCGGGCGACCAGATGCGCCTGCCGCAGGTCAGCCGACGGATGACGCGCGACGAGATCCTGCTCGCGCGCGGCACGGGCGACGCGCTGGCGCTGCGCCAACGCCATCACGACGCGGCGGTGGGCGCGCGCTATGCCCCCGCGGGCGACATGGCGCGGGCGCTTTTCGACGCGATGGAGGGCGCGCGTTGCGAGGCGCTTGGCGCGCGCGAGATGCCGGGCACGCTGAGCAATATCGACCACAAGATCGCCTGGGAGGCCGACCGCAAGGGTTACGGCCAGATCCGCTCGCAATCCGAGGCGCCGCTGCCGGTCGCGGCGGGCTATCTCGTGCGCGAGCTGGCGACGCAACGCCCGCTGCCCTCGGCCGCGGCGCATGTGCTCGAACTCTGGCGCCCCTTCCTCGAGGAAAGCGCGGCGGGCGATCTCGCCACGCTGCAGGATGTGCTTGCGGACCAGACCGCCTTCGCCAAGCTTGCGCGCAAGGTGATCGCCGATCTCGGCTATGGCGACCAGCTTGGCGAGGATCCGGACGAGGATCTCGGCGATGACGCCGATGAGGAGGCCGAGGCCGAGAACGACCCCGACGCCGGCGAGGAGCAGCAGGCCGACGAGCAGGAGGACGATGGCGAGGCCACGCCCGAACGCTCGCAGGAGCAGACGCAGGATCAGACCCAGACCACGGTCTCGAGCGACGACCTCTCCGACGAGGAGATGGGCGATGAGATGGACATGCCGCAGGCCGACGCCCCGCCCGAGCCGCCGCCGCCCCCCGCCCATTCGCAGGCGGACCCGAATTACAAGGTCTTCACCACCGAATTCGACGAGGAGATCCGCGCCGAGGATCTGGCCGAACCGGCCGAGCTGGAGCGCCTGCGCGCCTATCTCGACCAGCAGCTCGAACCGCTCAAGGGCGCGGTGAGCCGCCTTGCGAACAAGCTGCAGCGCCGGTTGCAGGCGCAGCAAAGCCGCAGCTGGGAATTCGACCGCGAGGAGGGCATGCTCGACGCCGGCCGCCTTGCGCGCGTCGTCGCCAACCCGACGATGCCGCTTTCCTTCAAGATCGAGAAGGACACCGAGTTCCGCGACACCTGCGTGACGCTGCTCCTCGACAATTCCGGCTCGATGCGCGGCCGCCCGATCTCGATCGCGGCGATCTGCGCCGACGTTCTTGCCCGCACGCTCGAACGCTGCTCGGTCAAGGTCGAGATCCTCGGCTTCACCACCCGCGCCTGGAAGGGCGGCCAGAGCCGCGAGAAATGGCTGGCCGAGGGCCGCCCGCAATCGCCGGGCCGGCTCAACGATCTGCGCCACATCATCTACAAATCGGCCGATGCGCCCTGGCGCCGCGTGCGCTCGAACCTCGGCCTGATGATGAAAGAGGGCCTCTTGAAGGAGAACATCGACGGCGAGGCGCTCGAATGGGCGCATCGGCGGATGCTGGGCCGCTCGGAGGCGCGCAAGATCCTGATGGTGATCTCCGACGGCGCCCCGGTCGACGACAGCACGCTTTCGGTCAACCCCGCGATTTTCCTCGAAAAACACCTGCGCGACGTGATCGCGATGGTGGAGAAACGTCGTGCGGTGGAACTGATCGCGATCGGCATCGGCCATGACGTCACGCGCTATTACCAGCGCGCCGTCACCATCACCGATGTCGAGCAGCTCGCCGGCGCGATGACCGAACAGCTCGCGAGCCTCTTCGACAGCGACCCGCGCGCGCGGGCGCGCTTCCTCGGCATGAAGAAGGCGATCTGATGTTTCAGGATTTCACGGTCCGCTCGGCGCCGGAAAACGGGCCGCCGCGTCTGGCCGCGCTGCGCGCCGAAATGGCCGCGGCGGGGCTCGACGGGTTCATCGTGCCCCGCGCCGATGCGCATCAGGGCGAATATGTCGCCGATTGCGACGCGCGGCTTGGCTGGCTGACCGGTTTCACCGGCTCGGCCGGCTTCTGCATCGCGCTTGGCGATGTCGCCGGCGTCTTCGTCGATGGCCGCTACCGCGTGCAGGTCCGCGCCGAGGTCGACCTCGCCGCCTTCACCCCGGTGAACTGGCCCGAGGTGAAGCCCGGCCCCTGGCTGATCGAAGAGCTGCCCGCGGGCGGGCACATCGGCTTCGACCCCTGGCTGCACGCCGAGCGCGAGATCGCCGATCTGCGCGCGGCACTTTCCGAAACCGGCATCACACTGGTCGAAAGCAAGAACCTCGTCGATGCGATCTGGGCGGACCGCCCTGCCCCGCCGCAGGCCCCGGCGCGTATCCATCCCGCCGCCTTCGCGGGCGAGGAGAGCGCCGCGAAACGCCGCCGCCTCGGCGCCGCGCTCGCCGCGCAGGGGGCGGAGGCGGCCGTGCTCACGCTGCCCGATTCGATCGCCTGGCTTCTGAACATCCGCGGCAATGACATCCCCCGCAATCCGGTGGTGCTGGCCTTCGCCGTGCTCCACGCCGACGGCCATCTGACCCTTTTCGCCGATGAAGAGAAATTCGACGCGGCGCTGATCGCCCATCTCGGCCCCGAGGTGACGCTGCGCCCGATCGAGGCCTTCGCGCCCGGGCTGCGCAGCCTCACCGGCCCGGTGCTCGCCGATCCGGCGACGGCGCCGCTTGCCGTTTTCACCGAACTCGGCGAGGCCGGGCTCGCCATGATCCGCGCCGAGGATCCCTGCCTGCTGCCAAAGGCGCGCAAGAACGCGGCCGAGATCGCGGGGATGGAGGCGGCGCATCTGCGCGATGCGGTCGCGATGGCCGAATTCCTCGCCTGGGTCGAGGCCGAGGCGCCGAAGGGCGCGCTGACCGAGATCGCCGTGGTCACCGCGCTTGAAAATTTCCGCGCGGCGACGAATGCGCTCCTCGACATCAGCTTCGACACGATCTGCGGCGCCGGGCCCAACGGCGCGATCGTGCATTACCGGGTGAACGAGATCACCAATCGCGCGGTGAAACCCGGGGAACTGCTGCTCGTCGATTCCGGCGCGCAATATATCGACGGCACCACCGACATCACCCGCACCGTCGCGGTGGGCCCGGTGCCCGAGGCCGCGCGCGATCCCTTCACCCGCGTGCTGCGCGGGATGATCGCGATCGCCCGCGCGCGCTGGCCGCGTGGCCTTGCCGGGCGCGATCTCGACGCGCTCGCCCGCGCGCCGCTCTGGGTCGCGGGGCTCGATTACGACCACGGCACCGGCCACGGCGTCGGCGCCGCGCTTTGCGTGCACGAGGGGCCGGCGCGGATCTCGCGCGTCTCCGCCGTGCCGCTCGAAGCGGGGATGATCCTTTCGGATGAGCCCGGCTATTACCGCGAGGGCGCCTTCGGCATCCGGATCGAGAATCTGGTGCTGGTCGAACCGGCGCAAAAGCTCGGCGACAACCGCGACCAGCTCGCCTTCCGCAATCTCACCTGGGTGCCGATCGACCGCCGGCTGATCCTCGCGGAGATGCTCGACGCCGAGGAACGCGCCTGGCTCGACGCCTATCACGCCGACGTCTTTGCCCGCATCGCGCCCCACGTCAGCCCGGCGACGCGTGACTGGCTGGAAAGCGCCTGCGCGCCGCTCTGACCGCGCCCGAAGCCCCGACTGCGGATGAGTATTTGGCCCAAGAAAAAGCGCCTGACTTTTTCTTGGCAAAAATACTCCGGGGGTCCGGGGGCTGGCCCCCGGTCCGCCCGTCACGATTGCCGCCTCAGTCCTCGATCGTCGCGAGCACCGCCTGCGCGGCGCGGGCGATCACGATCTCCTCGTTCGTCGGGATCACCAGCACCCGCACCTTGCCGGTGCCGATCTCGCGCTCATGGGCAAGGTTGCGGATCGGGTCGACCCCGATGCCGAGCCAGCCCAGATCCTCGCAGACGCGGGCGCGGATATGGGGCGAGTTCTCGCCGATCCCACCGCAGAAGACGAGCCCGTCGATCCCCCCCATCGCGGCCGCAAGCCCGGCAAGCTCGCGCCGGATGCGATAGGTGAAATAGTCGACCGCCTCGGCCGCATGCGGCTCCTCCGAGGCCTCGAGCGTGCGCATGTCGTTCGACACGCCCGACATCCCCAGAAGCCCCGATTCCTTGTAAAGGAGGTCGGAGATCTGATGGCTGTCCATCCCCTCCTCATCCATCAGATACATCAGGATCCCGGGGTCGATCTGGCCGGTGCGGGTGCCCATCGGCAGCCCGTCGACCGCCGAGAAGCCCATCGTGCTCTCGATCGACCGGCCACCCCTGATCGCGCACATCGAGGCGCCCGAGCCCAGATGCGCGACGACGACGCGCCCCGCGGCAAGCTCCGGCTCGGTCCGCGCAAGCTCGCCCGAGATATAGTCGTAGCTCAGCCCGTGGAAGCCGTAGCGCCGGATCCCCTTCTCGTAATAGCGATGCGGCAGCGCATAGGTGTCGTTCACGAAAGGATGGCCGCGGTGGAAGGCGGTGTCGAAACAGGCGATGTTCGGCACGCCCGGGAAGGTGTCGACCGAGGCGCGCACACCGGCGAGGTTGTGCGGCTGGTGCAGCGGCGCGAAGGGGGCGAGCCGCGCCAGATCCTTCATGATCTCCTCGGTGAGGCGCAGCGGCGCGGCGTGGTTGACACCGCCATGCACGACGCGATGGCCGACCGCCACCACCTCGAGCCCGGGGAAATCGGCCTGGAACACCTCGAGCGCGGTGCGCAGCGCGGCGCCGTTCGTCTTGAAGGCGTTCGGCGCATGTTCGGGCATCGGCAGCGGCTTGCCCGCCGCGTCCTTGATCTGCATCGCCGCCTCGCGCCGGCCGATACGGTCGACATGGGCCATGGCGAGGGTCTCGAGCGTCTCGGAGAAAAGGCCGAGCTTGAGCGAGGAGGAACCGGAGTTCAGCGTGAGGATGGCACGGGTCATCAGAGGCGCGCCTCCCGCAGACGGTTGGCGTGGATCGCGGCGACAGCCGCCGAGGCGAGCCGCGCCATCGCGCTGTCGGAGCGCGAGTTGAGGATCACCGGCACCTTCGCGCCAAGCACGAGCCCCGCCCCCTCGGCGTGGGAGATATAGGCGAGCTGCTTGGCCAGCATGTTGCCCGCGTCGATGCCCGGCACGACGAGCACCTCGGCATGGCCCGCGACCTCGCCGCGCAGCCCCTTGGTGCGCGCCGCCCCCAGATCGACCGCATTGTCCATCGCGAGCGGGCCGTCGACGATGCCGCCCTTGATCTGGCCGCGCTCGGCCATCTTGCTCAGGAGCGCCGCGTCGATCGAGGAGGGCATCGCCGGGTTCACCGTCTCCACCGCGGAAAGCACGCCGACCTTCGGCACCTCGATCCCGATCGAGATCGCGAGGTCGATCGCGTTCTGCACGATATCGACCTTGGTCGCGAGATCGGGGGCGATGTTGATCGCGGCATCGGTGACCAGCAGCGGATGGCTGACGCCGGGCACGTCCATCACGAAGATATGGGTGAAGCGGCGCCCGATGCGCAGCCCCGCCTGCTTGTCGAGCATCGGATGCAGCAGGTCGTCGGTGTGCAGATGCCCTTTCATGATCGCCTCGACGCGGCCCGCGCGCACCAGCTCCACCGCCTTCTGCGCCGCCTCGCGGTCGGTCTCGGTCGCGATGATCTCATAGGCGTCGAGCGACTTGCCCAGCGCCTTCGCGGCCTTCGCCATCTTGTCGGGATTGCCGATCAGGATCGGCGCGAGCAGGTGATGTTCGGCCGAGATCAGCGCCCCGTCGAGCGCGCTTTCCTCGACCGGGCAGACGACGGCGGTCGCCATCGCGGGCAGATGCTCGGCCTTGGCGATCAGCGCCTCGAAATGGCGGTGGCGCTGCACGATCAGCCCGGGGGCGTCGAGCTCCTCGTAATGGATCTTCGTCTTCGGCGCCTCGACGCGGGCCTCCCCCTCGAGGATCAGCCGATCGTCGCCCACGCGCCGCACCTCGGTCGCGAGCACGAGGATGCCGCCCGGCTCCTTCGCCTTCACCGTGACCTTGGAGATCAGCTCCTCGCCGTCGCGCACGCGCTCGTGGAAGGTGAGCGTCTGGCTGCGATAAAGCGTGCCGGGCCCGGGCAGGATATTGCCGAGCACCGCCGAGATCAGCGAGGCGACGAACATGCCGGGCGCCACGGGTTCGGCCTTCGGCGCGCCCTCGCCCTCGCCCTGCGGCAGGTGCATCGGGTTGTGATTGCCCGAGGCGGCCGCGAAAACGTAGAAATCGTCCGCGGTGCACAGCCTGCGCAATTCGGCCGACATGCCCGGTTCGAGTTCGTCCCACATCCGGCTTTCGAAATTCATGGCGCGCTCCTTGCCTGGTTCTTGCCCGTCTTTATGCCGCAGTGCGGCAATTCCGTCTCGCTCTAACGCCGCAAAGTTGCGAAAACTTTGATCGGCGACAAGTTGCGAGGCTTTTTTGCCCCCCTTTCCGTGGCGTTCCGAACCGCCTATGACGGGGGAAACGGCGGAGGATCGGATGACACAGGACGCATTCTGGAGCGAACTCGAAGCGCTTTTCGGGCCGCGGATGAGCCGGCGGCAGTCGGATCGCGCGCTGCATGGGCAGAACGAGACCTGGTTCGACGAGGCCCCGCCCGAGGTGGTGGTCTGGCCGGAGACCACCGAAGAGGTCTCGGATCTGATGAAGCTTTGCACCGCGCATCGCGTGCCGGTGACGCCCTGGGGCGCGGGCACCTCGCTCGAAGGGCACGCGCTGGCCGTGCAGGGCGGCGTCACCGTCGATTTCGCACGGATGAACGAAGTGCTTGAAATCAGGGCCGAAGATCGGCTCGTCCGGGTGCAGCCGGGGCTGACCCGGGAGGAGCTGAACGTCGAGCTGCGCGCCTCGGGGCTGATGTTCACCGTCGACCCGGGCGCGAATGCCACGCTCGGCGGGATGGCGGCGACGCGCGCCTCGGGCACGACGACGGTGCGCTATGGTTCGATGCGGGCGAATGTCGCGGCACTCGAGGTGGTGCTCGCCGATGGGCGGGTGATCCGCACCGGCTCGGGGGCGGCGAAATCCGCCTCGGGCTATGACCTCACCGCGCTGATGCTCGGCTCCGAGGGCACGCTCGGCCTCATCACGGAGCTGACGCTGCGCCTGCACGGTCAGCCGGAGGCGATCTCCTCCGCGGTCTGCGCCTTCGACAGCCTCGAGGCGGCGGTGGAAACCGTGCAGATGGTGATCCAGATGGGCATTCCGATGGCCCGGATCGAATTCGTCGACGCCGAGATCGCGCGCATGTTCAACGCGATGAACGGCACCGCGATGCCGGAAAAACCGCATCTGCTGATCGAATTCCACGGCACGCCCGAAAGCGTCGCGCAGGACAGCGCGCGGTTCGGCGAGGTGGTGGCCGAGATGGGCGGCGCCGATTTCCAATGGGCGACGACGACGGAGGAGCGCACGCGGCTCTGGAAGATGCGCCACGGCGCCTATTCGAGCTGCCTTGCCTGGCGGCCGGGCTGCATGGGGCTGGTGACCGATGTCTGCGTGCCGATCTCGCGGCTCGCCGAAGCGGTCGAACGCGGGCGCGAGATCATCGCGGCGGCCGGGCTCGACGGGCCGATCCTCGGCCATGTCGGCGACGGCAATTTCCACGCGATCCTGCTTCTCGACCGGGAAAACCCCGAGGAGCTCGCCCGCGCGAAACAGGTGGGCCACGAGCTGGCGGAAATGGCGCTCGCCATGGGCGGCACGATCACCGGCGAGCACGGCATCGGCCTTGGCAAACGCTACATGATGGCCGAGGAACATGGGGAGGCCTGGGCTGTGATGGGCACGATCAAGGCGGCGCTCGACCCGCTCGGCCTGCTCAACCCCGGCAAGCTGGTGCCGCAGCCCGGAGAGACGGCATGAGCCTTGCCGATCCCGCCGATCTGCCGCGGGCGATCGCCCATGCCTGGGGCGCGCGCGACGCCCATGCGCTTGCCGGCTATTTCGCCCCCGACGCCGATTTCCTGAGCCTCACCGGCGGCAGCGCCGAGGGCGCGAAGGAGATCGCCGAGATCTTCGCGGGCGAGCTTGCCGGCGCGTTCTCGCGCGCGCGCCTCGTCACCGGCAAGACCAAGCTGCGCGCGGTGGCGGGCGGCGCGGCGGTGGTGATTACCCAGCGCTTCGTGCTGAGCGGGATCGTGCATGCCGATGGCAGCGACGCGGGCCGGATCGGCGCGATCTTCTGCGCGACGATGGAGCCCGGGCCCGAGGGCTGGTGGATCGTCGCGGCGCAATTCGTGCCCGAGGCCTGATTGGGGCGCGCGAGGGGGCGCTGCCCCCGCGCTGACGCGCCCCCCGAGGTATTTTCGGCAAGATGAAAGCCGTTCAGCCGCGCCGGGCAAAGCCCGCGATCGCGGCGAGGATCGCCTGAAAGGAACGCCGCGCCCGGTCGGAGCTGCGGCGCGCGCGCAGGTAGCCATGCGGCAGTTCGGGCTCGTTGCGCCACTCGGCCGCGACGCCCGCCGCGCGCAGCCGCGCCACGAACTCCGGCGCGTCGTCGCGCAGCGGATCGACATCGGCGGAAACGACGAAGGCCGGCGCAAGCCCCGAGAGATCGGGCGCCGAAAGCGGCGCGGCGCGCGGGTCGGTGACCGGCTCCGGGCCGTGCAGCGCGGTGCGGTAGCTGCCGAGATCGGCGGTGCGCAGAAGCGGCGCCTCGGCATTCTCGGCATAGGAGGGCGCCGTGCCGTCACCGCCGAGCCCCGGGTAGATCAGCACCTGGCCCAGCGGCTGCCGCCCGCCCCGCAGCGCGAGGCAGAGCCCGGCGGCGAGCGCCGCGCCGGCGCTGTCGCCCACCACCACCGCGGGGCGATCGAGCGCGCGCCAGACCGCGAGGACATCGTCGATCTGCGCCGGCCAGCGGTGCTCGGGCGCGAGCCGGTAATCGACCGCGATCACCTGAAGCCCGGTCGCATCGGCGATCTCGGCGCAGATGTCGTCGTGGCTCTCGAGCCCGCCGACCACATAGCCGCCGCCGTGGATGTAAAGCACCGCGACCGGCGTCTCCGCCCCGTAGATCCGGCAGGGCACGCCGCCCGGCGCGCGATCCGCCACCGCGAGCCCCGGCGGGCGCGGCGCGCGGAACGCGGCGCACATCGCGTCGTAATAGCGGCGGTTCTCGGCCGCGCTCGCGCCGTTCGCCTCGGGCGGATAGGCGGCCTCGGTCCTTGCGATGAAGGCCAGCACCTGCGGATCGGCGATCATTCCGCGCCCTCCGCAATGCGCCGGCCAAGCCAGTCCGGGTCCATCTGCGGCACCGAGGCGAGGAGCTTGCGGGTGTAATCGGCCCGCGGCGGGTCGAGCACCGCGCCCTTCGCCCCGCTGTCGATCACCCGCCCGCCCTGCATCACCACCACGTCATCGGCGATCGCGCGCACGGTGGCGAGGTCATGGGTGATGAACAGGCACGAAAGCCCGGTCTCGTCCTGCAACCGGCTGAGCAGCCGCAAGATTCCCTCCGCGACGAGCTGGTCGAGCGCGCTCGTCACCTCGTCGCAGATGATGAACTCGGGGTCGGCGGCGAGCGCCCGGGCGATGCCGATACGCTGCTTCTGCCCGCCCGACAATTCCCCCGGCAACCGGTCGAGGAATTTTTCCGGCGCCAGTTCGATTTCGTCCATCAGCTCATGCAGCCGCGCCTCGCGCGCGCGCCCGCTCAGCCCGCGATAGAAGCCGAGCGGCCGCGACAGGATCTGCCGGATCGTCTGGCGCGGATTGAGCGCGGTATCCGCCATCTGATAGATCATCTGCATCTTGCGCAGCTGCTCGGGCGTGCGCTGGTCAAGCCGCGGCGGCAGGAGCGCCCCGTCAAGCGCGACCGAGCCCGCCGTGGGCGGCAGCAGCCCGGTGATCACCCGCGCCGTGGTCGACTTGCCCGAACCGGATTCGCCCACCACCGCCACCGTCGCCCCGCGCGGCACCTCGAAACTGACCTCGCGCAGCACGGTCTGGCGGCCATAGCCCGCGGTGACGCCCTCGATCCGCAGCGCCGGGGTGGCCCCGCGGTCGAGCGCGCGCTCGGGCCGGCGGAATTCCCGCACCGCCCAGAGCGAGCGGGTGTAATCCGCCGCGGGCGCCGCCATCATCGCGCGCGTCGGCGCCTCCTCGACCTCGCTGCCGTGGCGCATCACCTTGATCCGGTCGGCCATCTGCGCCACCACCGCGAGGTCGTGGGTGATGTAGATACCGGCGGTGCCGGTCGCCTCCACCGCCTGGCGGATCGCGGCGAGCACGCCGATCTGCGTCGTCACGTCGAGCGCGGTGGTGGGTTCGTCGAAGACGATCAGATCGGGCTTGCAGGCCATCGCCATCGCCACCATCGCGCGCTGCAGCTGCCCGCCCGAGACCTGATGCGGAAAGCGCAGGCCGAAATGATCGGGGTCGGGCAGGTGCATCTTTGCGTAAAGCTCGCGCGCGAAGGCTTCGGATGTCGCGCGGTCGGCGCTGCGATGGATCGCCGGCCCCTCGCAAAACTGGTCGATCAGCCGCCAGGCGGGGTTGAAGCTCGCCGCCGCCGATTGCGCGACATAGGCGACGCGATCGCCGCGAAAGGCGCGCCGCTGCCGTTCGGACAGGCGCAAGAGGTCCGTGCCCTCGAAGCGGACATGGCCGCCGGCAAAGCGCAGCCCGGGCTGGGCAAAGCCCATCGCGGCAAGGCCCAGCGTCGATTTCCCGGCGCCGGATTCGCCGATCAGCCCGACGACCTCGCCGCGATCGACCCGCAGGTCGACCCCGTGCAGGATCGGCGCCCAGCCCTCGGCCGTCTTCGCCTCGATCTTCAGGTTCTCGATCTCGAGCAGCATGGTCACTCCTTCAGCCCGGAGGCGCGGTGCAGCATCCAGTCGATGACGAAATTGACCGAGATCGTCAGCACCGCGATGCAGGCGGCGGGAAGCAGCGGCGTGATGTCGCCGAAGGTGATCAGCGCGGCGTTGTCGCGCACCATCGCGCCCCAGTCCGCCATCGGCGGCGGCAAGCCGAGGCCAAGGAAGCTCAGCGCCGAGATGGTGAGGAAGACGAAGCAGAAGCGCAGCCCGAACTCGGCGATCAGCGGGGCGGAGATATTGGGCAGCACCTCGTGCAGGACGATCCATTTCGTGCCCTCGCCGCGCAGCTTCGCCGCCTCGACGTAATCCATCACCATCACGTTCATCGCCGAGGCCCGCGCGAGGCGGAACACCCGCGTCGCATCGAGCGCGGCGACGACGAGGATGAGGTTGAGCACCCCCGGCCCCAGCGCCGAAAGCGCGAGCAGCGTCAGGATCAGCGGCGGCACCGCCATCATCACGTCGACGAGGCGCGAGAGCGCAAGATCGACCCAGCCGCCGAGCGCCGCGGCCAGAAGCCCCGCAAGCGCGCCGAGCGAGAAGGCGATCGCGGTGGTGGCGAGCGCCACGCCGACGGTGTTGCGCGCCCCCCAGATCAGCCGCGAGAGCATGTCGCGGCCCAGCGTGTCGGTGCCAAGGCGGAAGGCCGCGCCCCAGGGCTCGAACTGGGCGCCGACGATCTCGGCCTCGCCATGGGGGGCCAGGAGCGGCGCGCAAAGCGCGGTGAGAAGATAGGCGAGGATCACCACAAGCCCGAGCAGCGCGCTTGGGGGCATTTTCCGCAAAGCGGTCATCAGGGGGGTCATCGCCTCACCTCGGGTGCAGAAGGCGCGGGTTCGCGGCGATCGCCACGACATCGGCCAGCAGGTTGAGCAGGATATAGACCGCGGCAAAGATCAGCGCGCAGGCCTGCACCACGGGAATGTCGCGGTTGGTCACGCTGTCGACCATCAGCTGGCCGAGGCCGGGATAGACGAAGACCACCTCGACGATGACGACGCCGGTGATCAGCCAGGCGATGTTCAGCGCGACGACATTGACGATCGGCGCCACCGCATTGGGCAGGGCGTGGCGGGTGACCACGCGCCAGCGCGACGCGCCCTTGAGCCGCGCCATCGTGACATAGGGGCTGCCCATCACGTTCACCACCGCCGCCCGCGTCATCCGCATCATATGCGCGGTGACCACCAGCACGAGGGTGATCGCCGGCAGAAAGGCGCGGCCAAGCCGCTCGCCCAGCCCCGGATCGGGGCCGGGATCGGCGATCGAGGGAAACCAGCCAAGCCGGATCGAAAGCCAGAACATCAGCAGATAGGCGATGAAGAACTCGGGCAGCGAGATCGCGGAAAGGGTGAGCATATTGCTTACCCGATCGAAGAGCCGCCCGCGCCAGAGCGCGGACAGCAGCCCGAGCGTGACCGCGAGCGGCACCGCGATCAGCGCGGCATAGGCGGCGAGGAACATCGTGTTGCCCAGCCGCGCGGCCAGAAGCTCGGCCACCGGGCGGCCATTGGCGAGCGAGGCGCCGAAATCGCCCTGCAGCACGCCGCCGATCCAGCCGAGGTAGCGCCAGGCGAGCGGCTGATCGAGGCCGAGCTCGCGCCGGAAGGCGGCCACCGTCTCGGGCGTCGCCGACTGGCCGAGCACCTGCTGCGCGATATCGCCGGGCAGCAGGCTCACGGCGAGGAAGATCAGCACCGAGATCACGAAGAGGGTGAAGACCCCGATACCGAGCCGTGCGACGATCATCCGCGCGAGCGGGTGATGCGGCCGGGCGTCGGCGCTCATGCCAGCGCCTCCGCCGCCGCGCCGATGCGCCGGATCCCGGCGCCGGCGTGATCGGGCGCGGGCCCCTGTTCCTGCGCCGCCACCGCGCCAAGCGCCGCACTCAGCGCCGCGGGCATCGGCGCCGCGCGCCCGGCTTCGGTGTCGACATGGAGCAGCATGTGCTCCCCCGTCGCCGCCGCGCTGCCATCGGCGCGCAGGATCGCGTGATGCAGCCGAATCCGCTTGCCGTCATGGCCAAGCAGCCGCGTCTCGACGGTCAGCCGCTCGCCCGCCTTCACCTCGGCGAGGTGGCGGATATGGGTCTCGACCGTGTAGGCGGAGAAACCGGTGGCGCGATAGGCGGCGTCGAGGCCGATATGGATCAAAAAGGCATCGGTCGCATCGCCGAGCACCTGCAGATAGCGGAACTCGGTCATATGGCCGTTGTAATCGACCCAGCCGCCGGGCACCCGCAGCTCGTGCAGGCGCAGCGGATAACCCGTCGCCGCCCTGCCCTCGCGCGCGTAAAAGCCGTTCTCCATCTCCCGCACGATCCGCCCCGCGCCCCAGTCCGTCGCCTTCAGCGCCTGGAAGATGCCGACGAGATTGTCGTCGCGGATGCGTTCGAGATCGCGGATCGAATGCGCCCCCGATTGCGCGTCGGACTGCGCGGCGATGGTGTCGACCAGCGCCTCGGTCAGCTCGGGCACATCCATCAGCTTCGTCCAGGGCCATTTCAGCGCCGGGCCGAACTGGCCGAGGAAATGGCGCATCCCCGCCTCGCCGCCGGCGATGCGATAGGTCTCGAAGAGACCCATCTGCGCCCAGCGCAGGCCGAAACCGAAGCGGATGATGTCGTCGATCTCCTCGGTCGTCGCGATGCCGTCGTTGACGAGCCAGAGCGCCTCGCGCCAGACCGCCTCGAGCAGCCGGTCGCCGATATGGGCGTCGATCTCGCGCGCGATCTGCACCGGCTTCATGCCGACCGCGGCGAGGATCGCGCAGGCGCGCGCGGCTGCATCGCCGCCGCCGACCACCTCGACCACCGGCAACAGATAGACCGGGTTGAACGGATGGGCGACGAGGATGCGCGCGGGATGGCGCGCCCCCGCGCGCAGCTCGGAGGGTTTGAAGCCCGAGGTGGAGGAGCCGATCAGCGCGCTTTCGGGCGCCGCCGCCTCGATCTCGGCAAGGATGCTGTGCTTGAGATCGAGCCGCTCGGGCACGCTTTCCTGCACATAGTCCGCCCCCGCCACCGCCTCGGCGATCGAGCCCGCCCAGGCGATCCGCCCGGGCTCGGGCAGCGGCGCCTGAAACAGCTTCTCCCAGGCGCGGGCGGCATTCGCCATCACCTCGCCGACGATCCGCTGCGCCTCCGGATGGGGGTCGAAGACCGTGACGTCATGCCCGCTCAGCGCGAACCGCGCGATCCATCCGCCACCGATCACCCCACCGCCGATTGCCGCGATCTTCATGCCATCCACCACCGTTCCACCACTTTCCAGCCGTCGAGGAAGCGGTTCGAGGCCACCTCGCCATGACCGATCTTGTCATTCGCGACGTCGATGTAATTGACGAAGATCGGGATCACCGTGCCGCCCTCGTCGCTCACGATCGCCTGCATCTCGTGATACATCTCGCGGCGCAGCCCCTCGTCGAGCTCGGCCCGCGCCTTGAGCAGCAGTTCGTTGAAACGCTCGTTCGTCCAGTGGCTCTCGTTCCACTCGGCGCCCCTGGCATAGACGAGGGAGAACATGTCATCCTCGGTCGGGCGGCCGTTCCAGTAGCTGACGCAGAAGGGTTTCTTCAGCCAGACATTCGACCAGTAGCCATCATCGGGCTCCCGTTTGACATCGAGCGTGATGCCGGCAGCAGCGGCCGATTGCTGATAAAGCTGCACCATGTCGAGCGCACCGACCGAGGCCGCATCGGCGGCCGAGATCTGCAGCTTGATCCCCTCCATCCCGGCCTGTTTGAGGTAGAATTTCGCCTTCTCCGGGTCATAGGCGTGCTGCAGCAGATCGGCGGCATAGAAGCGGTTCGCCGGGGCGATCGGGCTGTCATTGGCGATCTGGCCATGCCCGCGCAGCACCTTCTCGAGGATCTCCTGCCGGTTCACCGCATATTTCAGCGCGCGGCGCAGGTTCACGTCGCTGAACGGCGCCTGATCGCAGAACATCGGCATCGTGTAATGCGCGGTGCCGGTGACCTCGATCAATTGCAGCCCGGGGCGGCGCTGCAGCAGGTGCAGGGTGGAGAGGTCGGGCGAGTTGATGATGTCGACCTCGCCGGTCATCAGCGCGTTCTGCCGCGCCGTCGGGTCGTTGATCGTCAGCAGCACCGCCGCATCGAACCAGGCGCGGTCGCTCTTCCAGTAGTCGTCGCGCCGCTTCAGGCCGATGCGCACGCCCGGCTCGAAATTCTCGATCACATAGCCGCCGGTGCCCAGCTGCGATTGCCAGTCGAGCGTGCCGTCTTCCTTCGCCGGCATGATGACGAAATGATAGTCCGAGGTCAGATAGGCGAAATCGGCATTCGGCGCGGAAAGCTCGAAGATCACCACGCTGTCGCCATCGGCGCGAATGTCGGTGACCTGCTCGAGCGAGCCCTTCGCCCCCGATTTCGTCTCGGCCCCGCGGTGATGGTTGAAGGAGGCGATGACGTCCGCGGCGCTCACCTTGCGCCCGTCGGAAAAGGTCGCGTCGCCGCGCAGCCGGAAGGTCCAGACCCGGGCCTCGGCATCGGCGGCGAAATTCTCGGCAAGCTCGGGCACCGCCTGCCCCGTCGCGTCGATCTCGACGAGGTTGTTGCAGACCGCGAGCATCGCGGTCACCACCGGCCCCGCCGCATAGGTCGCGGGGTCGAGCGAATCCGAGGTCGCCCCGCCCGCGTGCCCGATGCGCACCGTGCCGCCGCGTTTCGCCTCCGCGGCGCGCGCCGCGCGCGGCAGGATCAGCCCCGCCGCGGTGATCGCCGCCGCCCCCGCGAGAAGCCCCCGGCGTGAAATTTCGCGTCCAAATCCGTTCATCCCTGCAGTCTCCCTGTTTCTGCGGCCGTTTGCCGGCCTGCCTTGTCGATCCCGCCGCCTCAGCGCCGGGTCAGTTTCAGTTTCGCGCGCACCTCCTCGGGGCCGAGGATCCGGCAGCCCATCGCAGTCAGGATCGTCGCCGCACGTTCCACCAGATCGCCGTTGCGCGCCAGCACCCCCTTGTCGAGCCAGATATTGTCCTCGAGCCCGACGCGCACATTGCCCCCGGCCAGCGCCGCCTGCGCGACATAGGGCATCTGCATCCGCCCGATCGAGAACATCGAATAGACCCAGCCCGCGGGGATGTTGTTCACCATCGCCATCAGGCTGTTCGGGTCTTCGGGCGCGCCATAGGGGATGCCCATGCAGAGCTGAATCATCACCGGATCGTCGATCAGCCCCTCCTCGACGAGGCTTTTCGCGAGCCACAGATGGCCGGTGTCGAAGACCTCGATCTCCGGGCGCACGCCGGCGGCCTGGATCCGCGCCGCCATCGCGCGCAGCGTGCCGGGGGTGTTCGTCATCACGTAATCCGCCTCGGCGAAATTCATCGTGCCGCAGTCGAGGGTGCAGATCTCGGGCAGGAGCTCCTCGACATGGATCAGCCGCTCGCTCGCGCCGACGATGTCGGAGGCAGGCGAGAGCGGCAGCGGCGCCTCGGCCGAGCCGAGCACGATATCGCCGCCCATCCCCGCGGTGAGGTTCAGCACCACATCGGTGTCGGCGGCGCGCACCCGCTCCACCACCTCGCGATACAGCGCCGGATCGCGCGAGGGGGCGCCGGTCTCGGGGTCGCGCACATGGACGTGGGCGATCGCCGCCCCCGCCTGCGCCGCCTCGATACAGGCCGCGGCGATCTCTTTGGGCGTGATCGGCACCAGCGGGGATTTCTTGTGGCTCTGGCCCGAACCCGTCACCGCACAGGTGATGAAGACGTCGCGATTCATCCGTGAACTCCGGTCAATGTCTGGATTGCCTTGAGCGTGACAGGGAATCATCTGGTCAGATGTGCCGATTTCGCCCAATCATTTGCCCATGTCGACAAAATCACCGCTGCATCTCACCTTCCTGCTGTTCGACGGCTTTTCCAACATGGTGCTGGCAAGCGCGATCGAGCCGCTGCGCGCGGCGCGCGACCTTTCCGGGCGGCGGCTCTTCTCCTGGACGCTGTCGTCGCTGAGCGGCGCGCCGGTCGCGACCTCCTCGGGGATGGTGATCGCGGTCGACCAGCCGCTCGAGCGGGTCGGGGCGACCGACGCGCTGATCCTCGTCTCGGGCTATGGCATGCGCGATCACCTGCCGCTCGGCGCGGCGGCGGCGATCCGGCGCAAGGCGCGCGGGCTGCCGCTGATCGGCGGCTTCGACACCGGCGCCTGGCTGCTCGCGCAGATCGGGCTGCTGGCGGGGCGGCGCGCGGTGATCCACTGGATGGAGCGCGAGGCGCTCGCCGAATCCTTTCCCGAGGTCACCCTCGTGCCCGCCCCCCATGTCACCGACGGCAATATCCTGACCTGCGGCGGCGCGCAGAGCGTGCTGAGCTGGTCGCTCGAGCTGATCGGCGCGCAGGCGGGCGAGGCGCTGCGCTACGACGTCGCCAATATGTTCGGCCGCAACGCGCCCGGCGCACCGCCCGAGGCGGGCAGCCGCCCGGCCGAGCGGATGAGCGATCACGCCCTGCCCGCGCCGCTGCGCCGGGCGATCGTGGCGATGCGCGAGAGCACCGAGCAGCCACTGCCCCTGCCCCGCATCGCCGAACGCTCCGCGCTGTCGCCGCGCAGCCTCGACCGGCTGTTTCACGCCCATCTCGGGATGTCGGCGGGCAGCTATTACCGGCAGATCCGGCTTTCCCACGCCCGCGCACTGGCGCGCGAAACCGGGCTGACGCTTTACGAGATCGCCTCGCGCACCGGATTTTCCTCGCCCTCGACGCTCGCACGCGCCTATCGCCGCGCCTTCGGGGAAACGATGCGCCAAAGCCCGCCGGACGGCTGAGCGCCCGCGTTTCTGTCGAAAAGACCGGGGAGCCTCAGCCCGCGAGCAGCTCTTCCGCCGCCGCGCGCGCCGCGTCGCTGACCTCGGCGCCCGAGATCATCCGCGCGATCTCGTCCACCCGCTCGGCGGGGGAAAGCGCGGTGACGCGGGAGGTGGTGATCCCCTCCTCGACCGATTTCGCGACGCGGAAATGATTGCCACCGCGCGCCGCGACCTGCGGGCTGTGCGTCACCACCAGCACCTGCGCCGTCTCGGAGAGCGTCGCGAGCCGCCGCCCGACCGCATCGGCGGTCGCGCCCCCGACACCGCGGTCGATCTCGTCGAAGATCAGCACGAGCGCATCCGCCCCGCGCGCAAGCACCACCTTGAGCGCGAGCAGAAAGCGCGACAGCTCGCCGCCCGAGGCGATCTTGTCGAGCGGGCCGGCCGGTGCGCCCGGGTTGGTCGCCACGGTGAAGGCCACCGCATCGGTGCCCTCCGGGCCGGGCTCGCCCGGGGCGATCTGCGTCTCGAAGACCGCGCGCTCGAGCTTCAGCGGCGCCAATTCCGCCGCCATCGCCGCATCGAGCCGGACCGAGGCCTCGGCCCGCGCCGCGCCGAGCGCCCGCGCCGCGCGGTCATATTCCGCCTGCGCCGCCGCCATCTCGCGGTCGAGCGCGGCGATCCCCTCCTCGCCCGCGTCGAGCGCGCCAAGCCGGGCGCGCAGCACCTCGGCATGAGCGGCCAGATCGTCGGGCAGCACCGCATGTTTGCGGGCCAGCGCGCGAATCGCGAAAAGCCGCTCCTCGCAGGCCTCGAGCGCGCGCGGATCGAAGCTCAGCGCCTCGAGCGCCGCCTCGACGCCGGAGGCCGCCTCGCCCAGTTCGATCAGCGCCCGGTCAAGCGATCCGAGCGCCGCATCGAGCCGCCCCTCTGCCTTCTCCGCCGCGCCCTGCAGCCAGCGGTCGGCATCGCGCATCGCGCCCTCCGCCCCCTCGGGGCCGAGGATCTGCAGCGCGCGGGCGACATCGGTGCGGATCCGCTCCGCGCCCTGCATCAGCCGGCGCTCGGCATCGAGCGTCGCCTCCTCGCCCGGCTGCGGATCGAGCGCGTCGAGCTCGGCCACCGCATGGCGCAGGAATTCCTCCTCGCCCTTCACCGCGGCGAGCGCCGCGAGCGCCGCCTCGCGCCGGCGCGCGGCGCCCGAACGCGCAGCCCAGGCCGCGCGCACCGCGCCGGTCAGGTCGTCATGGCCGGCAAAGGCGTCGAGCAACGCGCGATGGCCGCGCGGGTTGAGCAGGCCGCCGTCGTCCTGCTGGCCGTGCAGCTCGACGAGCGAGGCGGACAGCGCGCGCAGCACCTCGCCCGAGGCGCGGCGGTCGTTGATCCAGGCGGTCTTGCGGCCGTCGCGCGCATTCACCCGGCGCAGGATCAGCTCCTCTCCCGCGGGGATCCCGGCCTCGGCGAGAATCGCCTGCCCGGGGTGATCGGCCGGCAGATCGAAGACCGCGGTGACCTCGCCCTGATCGGCGCCCTTGCGCACCAGCTCGGCGCGGCCGCGCCAGCCCAGCACGAAGCCGAGACAGTCGAGCAGGATCGACTTGCCCGCGCCGGTCTCGCCGGTGAGCACGTTCAGACCCGGCCGGAACGCAAGCTCCAGCCGGTCGATCAGCAGCATGTCGCGGATGTCGAGCGTGCGCAGCATCTCAGCCCCCGAACGCGCCCTGTCCCGGCCCTCGGGTCAGAGCCATTCGCCCTTGATCACCTGACGATAGATCGAGGCGAGCCAGCCGTTGCCCTTCGCCTCGGGCTCGAGGCCCTCTTTCTTCAGCCGGCGATAGGCATCGTCGTAGAAAGGCGAGGAGCGGAAGTTGTGGCCGAGAATCGCGCCCGCGGTCTGCGCCTGATCGGTGATGCCGAGCGCGAGATAGGCCTCGACCAGCCGCTCGAGCGCCTCGGGCGTCTGCGTCGTGGTCTGATACTGCTCGACCACCACGCGGAAGCGGTTGATCGCGGCGGTGTAATGGCCCTGCTTGAGGTAGTAGCGGCCGATCTCCATTTCCTTCGAGGCCAGATGGTCGAAGGCGAGGTCGAATTTCAGCGCCGCCGAGCGGGCATAGTCGCTGTCGGGATATTCCTCGATCACGTCGCGCAGCGCCTGCAGCGCCTGGAAGGTCAGGCCCTGGTCGCGGCCGACCTCGTCGATCTGGTCGTAATAGCTCAGCGCGAGCAGATATTTCGCATAGGCCGCGTCCTCGTCGCCCGGATAGGTGTCGAGGAAGCGCTGCGCCGAAGACCGCGCGTCTTCGTATTTCTTGGCCTTGTGCTGGGCATAGGCCTCCATGATCAGCGCGCGCTTGGCCCATTCCGAATAGGGGTAAAGCCGCTCGACCTCGGAGAAATAGCGCAGCGCGTCGGTCGGACGACGCGGATTGCCCACCTCGAGCTCGTACTCGCCGCGCTTGTAGATCTCTTCCGCGGTGAAATTCTCGAGCGGCGGTTCCTTGTTCGACCCACCACAGGCCGCGAGCGTCGCGATCAGCATCAAACTGCCGACTCGAAGCGCCGCCGTTCTGCCCACTGCCATGCTCTGCCTCTTCCCGTCATCCCCCGGGGTTTATCGCCCGGGTCGCGCCGCCGATGCCACCCCCAAGGGCGGCTGCTTCGCTCGTCCTAGCACAGAAAAATCCGGGGCGCAAAACGCCTTTGCTCGGGAAGCGACAGCCGCGATGATCACGAATTCGTCCCCCCGTGCAAGCGCAAAACCCCCGGCGCGGGCCGGGGGCGGGATGATCTGCAAAGCCGGGGCGCTCCGCGCTCGGCGGGAAACCGCTCAGCAGGCGGCCAGCGGCACCGGGCGCATCACGCCGGCGCCGGGCAGGCTGTGGACCTGCGCGGGGGAGCAATCCTCCCAGGTCCAGGCCTGGGCATCGGCGAAAAGCGCGCGCAGCAGCCGGTTGGTCATCGCATGACCCGAGCGGTTGCCGACATAGCGCGCCATCAGCGGCGCCCCGGCGAGCGCGAGATCGCCCATCGCGTCGAGCATCTTGTGGCGCACCGCCTCGTCGGCGTGGCGCAGCCCGCCGGGCGAGAGCACCTTGTCGCCGTCATAGACCACGGCGTTCTCATAGGTGCCGCCAAGGGCGAGCCCGTGGGCCTGCATGTAATCGACATCGGCCTGCCGGCAGAAGGTGCGGCTGTCCATCAGCTCGCGCACGAAGGCGCCGTTCGACATCTTGAGCACCTTGGCCTGCCGCCCGATCGCGGCATCGGTGAAGTCGATCGCGAAGTCGATCTCCAGCGTGGCGGCCGGTTCGAGCCGGGCCCAGGCCTCGCCGTCGCGCACCTCGACCGGCTTCAGCACGCGGATCGCGCGCAGCGCGGAGGGCAGACGGCGCAGCCCGGCGCGGCGGATCGCGGTGACGAAGGGGGCGGAGGAACCATCGAGGATCGGCACTTCCGGCCCGTCGATCTCGATCAGCGCATTGGTGATTCCGAGGCCGGCGAGCGCGGCCATCACATGTTCGATCGTCGAGACCGAAACGTGATCGTCGTTCTCGATCAGGGTACAGAGTTTCGAGGGGGTGACGCGATCCCAGAGCGCGGCGATGCGCGGGTTCACGCCGCTCACATCGGTGCGGCGGAAGACGATGCCGTGATCGGAGGGCGCGGGGTGGATCACCATGCGCACCGGGGCGCCGGAATGAAGCCCGACGCCGTCGAAAGTCACCGATTGTGCGAGTGTCGTCTGCACTGCGATCTCCTGTTTTCCGCCTCCCGTCCCGGTCGAACAGGTCTCCGGGAGGACGCAGCATCAGTTAAGGAGAGCCGCGTCACATCACAATTCACTCTTTGCAACAAACTGAAACATTCGTGCTGCGGGGCGGCGAAACCCCGCTCAGAGGGGTGCAAAGCATTGAAACAAAAAGAAAAGAGCCGGCATTTCGCCGGCTCTTCGAATTTTGATTGTGAACGGATCAGTTCGCCTGGCGACGCAGGAAGGCCGGGATCTCGATGCGGTCCTGGTCAGCGTCGCCCTCGTCGTCATAGGCCTGATGCTGCGGCGCGGCAGCGGCCTGACGGCTCGGCGCGGGCTGATGCGCGGGCGCCTCGGCGGCATGGCCGGTCATCCGGTTGATCAGCGAGTTGATGCCGAAGCGCGGCTTTTCCGCGGCGGGCTGCGGCGCGACCGGCGCGGCGGCCGGGCGCTGCGCGGCCATCGGCTGCGGCGCGGCGGGGCGCTGGTAACCGGCCGGAGCCTTCTTCACCGCGGCCTCGAGCCGGGCGAGCGCCTCGGGCGAGGGGGTTCCGGGCGCACGCGGACGCGGCGCGACGAAAGCGGCGGCCTCGTCCTCGACATGCAGGCTCGGCTGCGGCGCGGCGGGGCGCTGCTGATAGGCGGGCGGCGGCAGCTCGTCGGCGGCCTGGGCCGCGGCCTGGGCGGCCGGCGCGTCGAAGAGGTTGCGGTCATAGGCCGGCTGCGGCGCGGGCTGCGGCGCCATCGCGGCGGGCGCGGGCTGCGGCGCGGGCGCGGCCACCGGCTGCGCCGAGGTCACGGTCAGCACCGGTTTCGCGGGCTCGACCGGCGCGGTCATCGGCTTCAGCGGTTCGGCCATCGAGCGGCGCGGCACCGGCACTTCGGCGGTGGCGGGGGCGGCGTCGATCCCGGTCGCCACGACCGAAACGCGCATCATCCCTTCCATGTCCGGATCAAGGGTCGAGCCGACGATGATGTTCGCGTCCGGGTCGACTTCCTCGCGGATGCGGTTCGCCGCTTCGTCGAGTTCGAACAGCGTCAGATCGTAGCCGCCGGTGATGTTGATCAGCACGCCCTTCGCGCCCTTGAGCGAGATCTCGTCGAGCAGCGGGTTGGCGATCGCCTTCTCGGCGGCCTGCAGCGCGCGGTCGTCGCCCGAGGCGTCGCCGGTGCCCATCATCGCCTTGCCCATCTCGTCCATCACCGAGCGGACGTCGGCGAAGTCGAGGTTGATCAGGCCCGGGCGGACCATCAGATCGGAGATCCCCTTGACGCCCTGATAGAGCACGTCGTCGGCCATCGCGAAGGCTTCGGTGAAGGTGGTGCGCTCATTCGCCAGACGGAACAGGTTCTGGTTCGGGATGATGATGAGCGTGTCGACGACCTTCTGCAGCGCCTCGATGCCGAGCTCGGCCTGACGCATGCGCTTCGGGCCCTCGAACTGGAAGGGTTTCGTCACCACGCCGACGGTGAGCACGCCCAGCTCGCGCGCGGCCTGGGCGATGATCGGGGCCGCACCGGTGCCGGTGCCGCCGCCCATCCCGGCGGTGATGAAGCACATATGCGCGCCGGCGAGGTGATCGACGATCTCCTCGATGGTTTCCTCGGCGGCGGCGGCGCCGACCGAGGGACGCGCCCCGGCGCCGAGCCCTTCGGTGACCTTGATGCCCATCTGCACCCGCGCCGAGGAGCGGGACTGCTGCAGCGCCTGCGCATCGGTATTGGCGACGACGAATTCCACGCCGTCGAGCTGCTTCTCGATCATGTTGTTGACGGCATTGCCGCCCGCGCCGCCGACCCCGAACACGGTGATCCGCGGCTTGAGGTCTTCATGCTCCGACATCATCAGATTCAAGGTCATTGGTTCCGCCTGTGTTTTTTACCGGTCAGTCCGACGCGAAATTCGCCGCGACAGCCCGAGAGTCCCCGAAATTAGACCGATTTTAGCCGTGATTCCGGAAAACGTCACCCAAAAAACACAGGGGATCCACAAAATCTGGCGGGCGAAATCCCGCAACAAGCGGCATTTCGCGCATGCGCCTTCATCTGGTGGAAACGAATCGGGCAGCCCCCTGCCCTAGCGCTTACCAGTTGTCGCGGAACCAGCGGATCGCCCGTTTGAGCGAGCGCCCGCCCAGCCGCTCGGCCGGGATCTCGAAATCCCACCACTCGTCCTGCGGGCAGGCGGCGAAGAGCGCGAGCCCGACGGTGGAGGAGAAGCCCGCCCCGGTCGCGGCCTGCGGCAGGCCCTGCACGCGCAGCGGACGGCCCAGACGCACGTTCTGGCCAAGGATGCGCGCAGCAAGCCCGTCGAGGCCGGGGATCTGGCTCGCGCCGCCGGTCAGCACGATCTGCTGGCTCGGCAGATGTTCGAAGCCCGCAGCGTCGAGCAGCGCGCGCACCTCCTCGAGGATCTCCTCGACGCGGGGGCGCATGATGCCGATCAGCTCGGCGCGGCTCACCCGGCGGCGGTCCTTTTCCCAGTCGCCGGAATTGCCCGAGAGCTCGATCATCTCGCGGTCGTCCATCCCGGTGGCGACGACGCCGCCGTGGAAGGTCTTGATCCGCTCGGCGGTGGCCATCGGCACCTGCAGCCCCGCCGCGATGTCGCGGGTGACGAGATCGCCGCCCATCCGCACCGCATCGGCAAAGATCATGTGCTTCTTCATGAAGATCGAGACGCCGGTCGCGCCGCCGCCCATGTCGATGCAGGCCGAGCCGAGTTCCTGTTCGTCCTCGACGAGCGAGCTGAGGCCGGAGACATAGGCCGAGGAGGCAAGCCCGGCGAGTTCGAGATCGCAGCGCCGGATGCAGTAGATCAGGTTCTGCACCGCGGTGGCCTCGACGGTGAGCAGGTGCATGTCGGTGCCGAGCCGCTGCCCCGCCTGGCCGCGCGGATCGCCGAGACCCGAGCGGTGATCGAGGGTGAAATTCACCGGATGGGCGTGCAGCACCTCGCGCCCCTGCCCGATCGGCGGCATGTCGCAGGCGGCCAGCACGCGGGCGACATCCTGTTCGCCGACCTGATGCCCCTCGACCTCGACCTCGCCGGCAAGCCCGTAGCTGCGCGGCTCGGCGCCGGCGAAACAGGCGATGACGTGGTCGACGCGGGTATTGGCCATCTTCTGCGCCGCCTGCACCGCGGTGCGGATCGCGCGCTCGGTCTCCGCCATCGCGTCGACCTCGCCGAAGCGCACGCCGCGCGAGCGCGTCGTCGCCGCGCCGATCACCCGGAAGGCCGACTGGCCGGCGAGCGAACCGCCCGCCTCGGCGAGCTGCTCGGGATTGTCGAAGCGCAGCACGAGGCAGGCGATCTTCGAGGTGCCGATGTCGAGCAGGGCGATCACGCCGCGCTGCATCGCCGCCTTGCGCATGTTCCGCATCGCCCGCTGGGACTGGTAGAAATCGCTCATGGTGCAGCCTTCGTCTGAATCGTCGTCGTACCCGCGGCGGCCTGCCGGTAGGCCTCGAGCGCATGGGCGCTGAGCCGGATCGTCGGGCGGGTTTCATTGCGCAGGTCAAGCCGCGTGAAATCGCGGCTCAAAAGGTCTTCGGCGGCATCGAGCGCAAGCATGCGCTCGACCGCGCGAACGGGGTTTTCGGCCGGAAGCATGATCCGCTGGTCGCGGTCGAGCACCAGATCCCAGCGCCGCTCGCCGACGCGGACAAGCCCGCGGGCGCGGCTCAGGATCGGCTGCGCCGCGGCGAGGATCTCGAGCGCCTCGGGCACCGCCTGATCCGCCCCCTCGCCCGCCAGAAGCGGCAGATCGGGGCGCGCGTCGCGGCGGGTGAGCGAGGCGGTGCGGTGGCCGGTCTCGTCGAGCATCTCGATCCCCATCGGCGTGCGCCACAGGATCACCGGCTCGCGCTCGGTCACATGGGCGGAAAGCGTGCCGCCCGGGCGCACCACGAGCGCCACCGATTTCACCGCGTCGAGCCGACCGATCGCGGCGCGATAGGCGTCGAGGTCGATCGCGAAACGCGAGGCAGGCAGGCCCACGGGCAGCATCGCGCGCACCGCCGCCTCGACCTCGGCGCTCGCGCCGTCGACCTCGAGGGTGGAGACGCGGAACTCGGGCCGGTTCTCGATGGTGAGCTTGACGTCCTCGTATTTCGCCAGCAGATCCGCGCGCCGCCCCTGATCGCCAAGCCAGAGGCCAAGGCCGAGCACGACGACGAAGGTCGGCACGCCGATCCGGGTGACTGCGCGCACGACCGGGGTGAGCCAGAGCCGCTGCAGCCGGAAGGCGAGGCGCGAGGGCGCCGGATCGCGGCGCGGACCGGCACTGCGCGGCGCCGCGCCGAAATGTTGCGAAGTGAAGGAGGGGCCGCCGAAATGCTGCGCGCCGCCCGGCGTGGCCGCCCGGCCGGTGTGCGGCATGAAGCGCGGCTCTGCCTTCAGCGGTCGCATGAGGCGTCCTCCACCATCCAGCGGCAGAGCGCGGGGAAGTCATGGCCGAAGACCGCGGCCTGCTCGGGGGCGAGCGAGGTCGGCGTCATCCCGGGCTGGGTGTTGGTCTCGAGCAGCACCAGCCCCTCGAGCCCGCGCGCCTCGTCCCAGCGGAAATCGGTGCGGCTCACGCCGCGGCAGCCAAGCGCGCGATGGGCGCGCAGCGCGTAGTCGCGGCAGGCCTCGGTGATCTCCGCGGGCAGATCCGCCGGACAGACGTGGCGCGACCCGCCGACGGTGTATTTCGCGGCATAGTCATACCAGCCCGAGGTGACGATCTCGGTCACGCAAAGCGCCCCCTCCCCCATCACCGAACAGGTCAGCTCGCGCCCCGGGGCGTAGGTTTCCACCATCACCGTCTCGGGCATCGCCTCGGACAGCTGCGGCGGCGCATTGGCGCCATCGGTGACGATATAGACGCCGACCGAGGAGCCCTCGTTGTTCGGTTTCACCACATAGGGGGCGGGAAGAACGTGGCGCGCCATGACATCGGCCTTGGCGGCAAGCAGGCTTTCGACCACCGGCAGGCCCGCGGCCTTGTAGGCAGTCTTCGCGCGGGTCTTGTCCATCGCAAGCGCCGAGGCGAGCACGCCGGAATGGGTATAGGGGATGCGCAGCCATTCGAGCAGGCCCTGCACGCAGCCATCCTCGCCCCAGCGGCCATGCAGCGCGTTGAAGACGACATCGGGCTTCAGCGCGGCCAGCCGCTCTGCGAGGTCCGCCCCCGCGTCGATCTCCGCCACTTCGTAACCCGCCAGCCGCAGCGCCTTGGCACATTCATGCCCCGAGGAGAGCGAGACTTCGCGCTCCGACGAAGGCCCGCCCATCAATACCGCCACAAGCTGGGATGTCCTGCTCGACATGCCCGCCACTTTCGCCTCTCCCGGGGTTCACCCCCCGTGGATTGTTCTCGTTGTCATTCGCTTCGCGGCGTCGGACGGATCAATATTCGCCGACGCGCATGATTTCCCACTCTAACGAAATTCCCTGCGTCTGCAAAACCTTTTTGCGGACTTCCTCGCCCAGAGCCTCAAGATCTTGTGCCGTGGCGCCGCCGGTATTGATCATGAAGTTGGAGTGCATCTCGCTCATCTGCGCACCGCCGACGCGCGCGCCGCGCATGCCGGCCTTGTCGATCACCGCCCAGGCCTTGAGGTCATGCACGTCGTCGGCGCGCCCGGTCGAGGAGAACCCCGCCGGATTGCGGAAGGTCGAGCCGGCCGAGCGCTCCTTCGTCGGCTGGCTCGCGTCGCGTTTCGCGATCTGATCGGCCATCCGCGCCTCGAGCGCAGCGGGATCGCCCGGCGCGGCGCGGAAACGCGCGGAAATCACCACCGCCCCCTCGGGCAGGGTCGAGCTGCGATAGGCGAGATGCAGATCCGCCGCCGGAATGGTGACGATGGCGCCGTCGCGCAGCACCGCGCGCACGGAAATCAGGTGGTCTGCGACATAGCTGCCATAGCAGCCCGCGTTCATCCGCACCGCCCCGCCGATCGAGCCGGGGATCGTGCGCAGGAAGGTCAGATCGCGCCCCGCCTCCGCCGCGCGCCGCGCGACATGGGCGTCGAGCGCGGCAGCACCCGCGGTGACCGTCTCCCCCTCGACCACAATCGCGTTGAAGCCGCGGCCAAGCCGGATCACCACCGCGCGCAGGCCGCCGTCGCGCACGATCAGGTTCGAGCCGACCCCCATCGGGAAGACCGGCACCTCGGCGGGCAGCGCCGCCAGAAAGGCGCTCAGATCGGCCTCGTCCGCGGGCTGAAAAAACCAGTCGGCCGGGCCGCCGACGCGCAGCCAGGTCAGATCGGCGAGCGCACGATGCGCGGTGAGCGGGCCGCGGGGGGTATAGGCGAGCTGTTCCATGCGCCGGAATTACCCGCCCCCGGCGCGCCGGGCAAGGCCCGGCTCAGCCCCGCGCCTCGATCCCGATGTGATAATCGAGCGTCGATTGCACCGCCCCGCCCCAGAAGGAGCCCTCGATCGGCATCGTCTCGGCCTGGGTCGGGGCGACGGCCACGGCGACATGGCCATCGGTGACCGGCGTGCCATGGGTCGGGTCATAGCCGCGCCAGCCAAGCCCCGGCAGCCAGACCTCGGGCCAGGCGTGCAGATGGCGCCGCCCGTCCGGGCTTTCGCCGCGCGCCTGATAACCCGAGGCAAAGCGCGCCGGGATCCCCTGCGCCCGCGCCGCGGCGAGGAAAAGCTCGGTCAGGTCGCGGCAGGCGCCGCGCCCGGTGGCGAGCGTCTCCGCCGCGGTCTTGGCATAGCCCTCGGCGCGGATATGGCGGTCGGTGCGGGTAAAAAGCGTCTCGTTCAGCGCGGTGAGAAAGGCGAGCGGGGTGTCGGTGCCGCTCGCCAGAGAGGCGGCGAAGCGGCGCACCTCCGGCCCGGGATCGGGCGCCTCGAGAAAGGGCGTGAGATCGGGCTCGATCCGCCCCGCCCCGCCCGTCCAGGGCAGCGGCGGCAGCGCGAGCGGGCGCGCCGCGGTCGGCATCACCGGCGCCTCGGTCAGCATGGTGAACTTGCTCTCGATGCGGAAGTGATCGGTCTCGCCGGAAAAATCGAGCGCGATGATGCGGTTGCCCCAGCGGTCGACCTCCTCGACGCGGGCGACCGGCACCGGCAGCACCTCGATCGAGAAGCGGATATCGCGCCCGGCCTCGCGGCGCGGAGCCACCCGCAGACGGTGCGGGCCCAGGCGGATCGGCGCGGAATAGTGGTAGCTCGTGACGTGGCTGACGGTGAATTGCATCGCGGCCCCTTTTGCTGCACTGCAGAAAAGCTAGGGCGAAGCGTGAGTCATTGCCAGAAAAATATCACGACGGACCGGCCGCGCCCGGGGCCGCGGGGGCGCTCAGTTGGCCCGGCGCCCCTCGCCGCGCAGCGCGTCGAGCAGGTATTTCACCGGCCAGCGCAGCACCGAGATGCCGCCCATCAGCAGCAGGAAGCCGAGGATCGGGCCATCCTCGAAGGTGACCCAGCCAAGGATCGGCACGCCGGTGGCGATCAGCGCCCAGGCGGCGGGCCAATGGTAGCGGCGCGGCCCCATCGCGATCAGCGAAGCGGCCAGCCCCCAGAGGCAGGCCGCGATCAATGCGTTCGACATTCCCTCCTCCGTCAGTTGCCGAGCCGGGCGGGCAGATTGTTCGCCCAGGTCGAGATCGTCCCCGCGCCGAGACAGACGACGATGTCGCCCGGGCGCGCCTGTTCCTTCACCAGCCGCGCGAGATCGTCTTCCGACAATATGGCGCGAGCATGGCGGTGGCCGTGGCGGATCAGGCCCGACACGAGATCGTCGCGCGTGGCGCCCGGGATCGGATCTTCGCCGGCGGCATAGACCTCGGCGATGGCGACCACGTCGGCCTCGTTGAAGCAGGTGCAGAAATCGTCGAAAAGCGCGTGCAGACGGGTATAGCGGTGCGGCTGATGCGCGGCGATCACGCGCGCGCCCGGGGTGCCGGCCACGGCCTGGCGCGCGGCGCGCAGCACCGCCGCGATTTCGACCGGGTGATGGCCGTAATCGTCGATGATGGTGACGCCGCCAAGCACTTCGCCCACCTTGGTGAAGCGCCGGTTGACGCCGCCGAAGGCCGCGAGCGCGTCGCGAATCTCTTCCTTTTTCATGCCAAGATGGCGCGCCACGGCCACCGCGGCGAGGCTGTTCGACACGTTATGGTCGCCCGGCATCGGCAGGGTGCAACCTTCAATAATCGAACCTTCGCCCTCGGATTGCAGGGCGATATCGAAATGCGCGATGCCCTTTTCGAACTTCAGGTTCAGCGCGCGCACATCGGCCTGCGCGTTGAAGCCGAAGGTCGTGACGCGGCGGTCTGTCACTTTTCCAACAAGGGCCTGCACCTCGGGGTGATCGGTGCAGCACACCGCGAGCCCGTAGAACGGGATGTTGGAAACGAAATCGAGGAACCCCTTGCGCAGGTTCTCGATCGTGCCCCAGTGCTCCATATGCTCGGGGTCGATATTGGTGACGATCGCGATCGTCGCCGGCAGCCGGTTGAAGGAGCCGTCGCTCTCGTCGGCCTCGACCACCATCCATTCACCGGCCCCCGCGCGCGCGTTCGAACCATAGGCGTGGATGATGCCACCGTTGATCACGGTCGGGTCGAAATTGCCCTTGTCGAGCAGCGTCGCGACCATCGTCGTCGTCGTGGTCTTGCCATGCGTGCCGGCGATCGCGATGTTCGACTTGAGCCGCATGAGTTCCGCCAGCATCTCGGCGCGGCGCACCACCGGCAGATGACGCCGGCGCGCCTCTTCCAGTTCCGGATTGCCCTTCTTGATCGCGGAGGAGATCACCACGACGGCGACATCCTCGGTGATGTTCTCGGCGCGCTGCCCCTCGTGGAAGGTGGCGCCCAGTTCCACCAGACGGTCGGTGATCTTCGAGGCCTTGGCGTCGGAGCCCTGCACCCGGAAGCCCTGGGTGATCAGCACTTCGGCGATGCCCGACATGCCGATGCCGCCGATGCCGATGAAATGGATCGGACCCAGTTCCCCGGGAAGTTTCGTGGCGGCTGCACTCATGACGGATTTCCTGCAAGTTTTTCAACGAGGGCGACGAGGCGCCCGGTGGCATCGGGGATGCCATAGCCCAGCGAGGCGCGTGCCATTTGCAACGCCCCGTCGGGATTGTCCAGCACAAGGGCGATCTGTTCGGCAAGCACCGCAGGCGTCGCCTTCGCCTCGGGGAGGAGGATCGCGCCGCCCGCATCGGTCAGGCCGCGGGCATTGGCGGTCTGGTGATCGCCGGTCGCGGCGGCGAAGGGAATCAGGATCGCCGGGCGCCCGATCACCGAGATATCGGCGACCGAGGAGGCGCCCGAGCGCGAGATCACCAGCTGGCATTCGCTCAGCCGGCGCGGGACATCGGCGAAGAAGGGCTCGACCTCGGCCTCGATGCCGGCCTGCGCATAGGCCTCGGTCACGCGGGGGCCGTCCTCGGGGCGGGCCTGATGGGCGACGCGCAAAAGCCGGCGCAGCGGTTCGGGCAGGGCCGCGAGCGCGGCGGGCACCACGTCGGAGAGCACGCGCGCGCCCTGGCTGCCGCCGATCACGAGCACCGACATCGGGTAGTCGCCGGGCGGGATATAGGGCGCGGCCGCACGCTCGATCACCGATGCGCGCACCGGGTTGCCGATATGGTTGCCGGCAACGCCGGGCGGCAGGTCGGTGGGCCAGGTGCCGCAGGCGAAAGCGTCGACATGGGTGGCAAAAAGCCGGTTCACCCGCCCCATCACGCCGTTCTGTTCATGGATCGCGCGCGGGATCCGCAGCGCCCAGGCGGCGCTGAGCGCGGGGATCGTCGGATAACCGCCAAAGCCCACCACCGCCCGCGGCCGGTCGCTCGCGTTGCGGCTGAGCGAGGCGATCACCCCGCCCGCGATGCGGAAAGGCACCGCGAGTTTCGCCAGAGCCCCGCCGCGCGCGAAGGTCGCGGAGGCGACCTCCTCGATCGTCACCGCCTTCGGGAAGCCGCCGGCATAGCGCGCGCCGCGTGCATCGGTCGAGAGCTTCACCCGCCAGCCGCGCGCTACCATCGCCTCGGCCAGCGCCTGCGCGGGGAACATATGCCCACCGGTGCCCCCGGCGGCGATCAGGAGGAGCGGAGCCTGTGCGGTGTTCATGATGCCCCCTCAGCGCGAACGGCGGGCGAGGATATCGGAAATCTCACCCTGCGGACGGGACCGGGTCAGCGCGAGCAGGAAGCCGAGCGCAATGCCCGAGGCGATCACCGAGGAGCCGCCATAGCTCACGAAGGGCAGCGTCATCCCCTTCGCGGGCAAAAGACGCACGGCGACGCCCATGTTGATCAGCGCCTGCACACCGAAGGCGCAGGCGAGCCCCGCCCCGGCGATCCGGGTGAAGGGATCGCGCTCGCGCATCAGCCGGATCAGCGAACGGGTCACCACCAGCGCATAAAGCCCGATGATGACGAGCACGAGGAGCAGGCCGTATTCCTCGGCCGCGACGGCGATGATGAAGTCGGTATGCGCGTCGGGCAGCTGCCATTTCACCGTGCCCTCGCCCACGCCGACGCCGAAGAAGCCGCCCTCCTGGATCGCGTTGGTGGCGTAGCCGATCTGCGTGCGCGGGTCGATCTCGGTCGAGAGGAAGCCGTTGATGCGGCGGGCGAAATGCTCGGAATTGTTATAGGCGAAGACGGCGCCCGCGGCGGTGAGCCCGCCGGTCGCGATCAGCGGCACCACCGAGGCGCCGGAGACGAAATACATCACCATCCAGGAAAAGAGCACGAGCGAGGCCTGGCCGAAATCGGGCTGCAGCGCGAGGCAGAGCACGATCACCACCGTCATCGCGAAGGAGAAGAGCCGACCGGGCGGGCCGGAAACCTCATGCGCGGCGGCCATCATCCAGCCCGCCATGATGACGAAGCCGGGTTTCAGGAACTCCGAGGGCTGCACCGAGGCGAAGCCGAAGGAGAACCAGCGCACCGCGCCCTTGCCGAAATCGGTGCCGAAGACCGGCAGCAGCAGAATCGCGAGCATGCCAATGCCGAAACCGACGACGCCGAGGCGGCGCACCTGCTGCGGCGTCAGCATCGAGATGCCAAGCATCGCCATCAGCGCGATGGTGCCGAAGAAGGCCTGTCGCTTGACGTAGTAGAAGGGTTCGAGCCCGTTCTTCTCGGCCAGCGGCACCGAGGCGGCAAGGCCCAGGAGCATGCCGACGCCGAAAAGCGCCAGAATCGCCGAAAGCGCCCATTTGTCGATCGTGCGCCACCACCGGGGAAGAACCGGATCACCTGCCCGCACGGGCACGGTGCCAAAGACCATTTCCGTCATGGATTTACTGCCGTCACTGCCTGAAAGCCCGTTCTCCGGGTCTGGCTGTCAGCTTAGCCCAAAGCGGCGGCGCTGCCTAGCGGAAGTTGGGCGCCGACCGGATGCAGTTGCGGCGAAACGGGGTTTCGCGCCGGTTTTCGCCGTGCCATGCTGGGGTTAGCGATAACAGGGCGCAGGAGGCGGCGATGAAGGTCGGGATCGTGGGCGCGGGCATGGTCGGATCGGCGGCGGGCTCGGCGCTGGTGCTGCGCGGGGGCGCCTCGGAGGTGGTCTTCGTCGACCGCAACGCGGCGCTGGCGGCGGCGCAGGCCGAGGACATCGCCCATTCGGTGCCCTTCGCCCATGCGGTGCGGCTGGGCGCGGGCGGCTACGAGGCGCTCGCCGGTGCGGGGGTGGTGATTCTCGCCGCGGGCGTCGCGCAGAAGCCGGGCGAAAGCCGGCTGAGCCTGCTTTCCCGCAATGCCGCGGTCTTTCACGAGGTGATCGGCGAGGTGCGCCGCAACGCGCCCGACGCGCTCCTCCTCGTCGCCTCGAACCCGGTCGACATCATGACCGAGATCGCGCTCAAGGCCTCCGGCCTGCCGCCCGAGCGGGTGATCGGCTCGGGCACGGTGCTCGATTCGGCGCGCTTCCGCTGGCTTCTGGCCGAACATCTCGGCATCGCGCCGCAATCGGTGCATGCGCAGGTGCTGGGCGAGCATGGCGACAGCGAGGTGCTCGCCTGGTCGGCCGCGCGGGCGGGCGGCGAGCCGATCGCGCGCTTTGCCGCGCAGCTTGGCGCCGCGATCACCGAGGACGTGCGCGCGCGGATCGACGAGGGCGTGCGCCGCGCCGCCTACAAGATCATCGCCGGCAAGGGCGCGACCTGGTACGGCATCGGCGCCGGTCTCGCGCGGATCTGCCAGGCGATCCGCGACGATCAGCGCGCGGTGCTCTCGGTCTCGATGGTGACGCCCGAGGTCGAGGGGGTCGAAAATATCGCGCTGAGCCTGCCGCGGATCGTCGGCGCGCAGGGCATCATCGCCACGCTGAAGCCCGAGCTTGCCCCCGAAGAGGCCGCCGCGCTGCGCCGCTCGGCCGAGCTGCTCAAGGAAACCTCGCTGCAGCTTGGCTGAACCGGATCACTCCGGCAGCGCCTGAACCAGCGCGGCGAAATGCTCGCCGCGTTTCTCGAAGCTCTTGTATTGGTCGAAACTCGCCGCGGCGGGCGCCAGCAGCACGGTGTCGCCCGCCTCCGCATCACGCGCGGCGGCCGCCACCGCCGCCTCCATCGTCTCGCAGATCTCGTGTTCGACCGGCGCCAGTTCCAGCGCGAAATCGCGCCCCGAATGGCCGATGAAATAGGCTTTCCTCACGGTGCCGAGCAGCGGGCGCAGCGAGGCGACGCCGCCCTCCTTGCCCAGACCGCCCGCGATCCAGCGGATATTGGTGAAGGCCTCGAGCGCCTTCGCCGCGCTGTCGACATTGGTCGCCTTGCTGTCGTTCACGTAACGCACGCCGCGCTTTTCCGCGACGGTCTGCGAGCGATGCGGCAGGCCCGCGAAACTGTGGAAGGCCTCCTCGATCACCCGCGGCGCAAGGCCGAGCGAGCGGCAGGCGGCATAGGCGGCGCAGGCGTTCTGATGGTTGTGCGCGCCGGGCAGGCCCTTGACCTCGCGCAGGTCGATCGAGGCGACCTGCCGCCCCTTGCGCCATTCCGCCAGAAACCCCTTGCGGGCAAAAACCGACCAGCCGAAATCGCCGAGCTTCTGCGCCGAGGAGATCCGGATCACCCGGTCATCCTCCCGCGAAGACGCCATCTGGTTCGCGAGATAGACGCCCTCGGGCTCGTCGACGCCGATCACCGCGCGATCGGGGCCGCCCTCGGCGAACAGACGCCGCTTCGCCGCGAAATAGCCGCCGTAACCCGCGTGGCGGTCGAGGTGGTCCGGCGAGAGATTGGTGAAGACCGCGATGTCGGGGGTGAGCGCGCGGGCGAGGTCGGTCTGGTAGCTCGAGAGTTCCAGCACCACCACCTCGCCATCGGAAAGCGGCTCGATGTCGAGCACGCCGCGGCCGATGTTGCCGGCCATCTGGGTCGGGCGGCCGGCGTGCTGCAGGATGTGGTGGATCAGCGCCGTGGTCGTCGACTTGCCGTTCGAGCCGGTGACGCAGACGACGCGGGGGGTGACGTCGAAACTGTCCCACTCCGCCGTCGCATAGGAGCGGAAGAAGAGGCCGATGTCATTGTCGACGGGCACCCCCGCCGCCATCGCCGCCGCGATCACCGGGTTCATCTTCGGATAGAGATGCGGGATCCCGGGCGAGGTGACGAGCAGCGCGACGCCGTCGAAGGCGCCCGGGCGCATGAGATCCGTGCAGGAGAAGCCCGCCGCCTCGGCCTTGGCGCGCGCCTCGGGGCTGTCGTCCCAGAGCACCGGCTCCGCGCCCCCCGCGACCAGCGCCGCCGCCGCGGCGAGGCCCGAGCGGCCAAGCCCGAGCACCGCGACCTTGTGACCTTCGTAACCCTGAACCGGAATCATCTGCTGTCCTCGCATCGGATGCCGGGGTCTTGCCCCCTGCCCCGTCTCTGGCTTTTCGGGCGGGATTTCAAGTCACCATCGCGCGGGCGGCGGCTCAGCGCGCCCCGCCACGGCGATGCGCGAGAAGCCCGAGCGCCCCGTTGCAGAGCGCCACACCGATGCAGATCGCCCCCACGCCCGCAAGCGTCGCGGGCACCGGCCGCTCGCCGAGGATCGGCCAGCCGAGCAGCGCGACGAGCACGGGCGCGAGCGCGCCATAGACGCTCGCCGCCATCGCGCCGATGCGCCGCACCGCCATGGTGAAGGTGATCCCCGCGACGATCCCCGAGCCGAGCCCCTGGATCAGGCTGAACTGCAGCGCGACCAGCGCCGGATACTGGCCAAAGCCGACCGGCACCGCGCCGATCGCCACCGCGATCAGCACGATCGCCGCGCTCGGCATATTGCCGAGGATCCCGGCGACGAGCGGATCGCCGCCGCTGCGCGCGACGCCGATCGTGTAGAAGGCCCAGGCAATGCTGCCGCCGAAGAGCAGAAGCGCGCCGAGCACCGCCTGCATGAGATCGGTGTGCAGGCCGAGCCCGAGCACGAGCATCCCGGTGCCCGCGACGATGATCGCGAGCCCCACCCGCTGCACGGTCGAAAGCGGCGCGCGCTCGCCCAGCGCAAGCCGCACGATCTGCATCGACAGCGGCAGGCAGCCGGCGAGGATCGCGCTCACATGCGCGGCCGAGGTCAGCCGCCCGCCGTAATAGACGAAGAGGTAATAGGGCAGGCCCGAGCCCGCCGCCATCATCAGCGCCGCGGCGGGCCGCACCGCGCGCAGCCGGCCCCAGGCACGCGGCAGGAAGGGCGCGAAGAAGAGCGAGGGGATCAGGTAACGCGCGAGCGCCATGTCGGCGGGCATCACCGCGGCGCTGCGCCCGCCAAAGCGCATCGAAAGCGCGAAGCTCGCCCAGATCAGCACGGTGAGCACGATCAGCGCGACACCCGTCGCGCGGCTTTCGGTCTTCACGCCGGCCTCCGGGGATCGGTCGGGACGGCGGAAAGCGGCAAGGCCCGGCACGGCGGCGCGCCGGCGCCTTCGCGCGGGGTCATTCGGGAAGGATCAGGATACACGCTCTGCGCTCCGGCGCTGCCGCGCGGCACAGGCCGCGGGTTTCGGGGCCCAGCTATATCCCTGAGCGCGCCAGACGCAAGCGAGGGCGCGCGCCGCGCCCCCGCCTTTTGGCCCGCTCACTCGGCGGGGACGATCTCCTCCGCCTCGTCCTCGATCTCGCTTTCGGATTTCGCGCCCTCCGGGATCGCGAGCGAAAGGAGGATCGCGGCGAGGCCCGCAAGGGTGATCGGCGTCGCCACCACCTGTTTCAGGAACACCGGCAGATGCTGCGTCGCCTCGGGCACCAGCGTCACGCCAAGGCCGAGGCCGAAGCTCACCGCCATGATGTAGACGCGGCGCATGTCGATCGGCTCGGAGGCGAGGATGCGGATCCCGGCGACCGCGATCGAGCCAAAGAGCACCAGCGTCGCGCCGCCCAGAACCGGCTTCGGGATCAGGAGGAACACCGAGCCGATCACCGGGAAGAAGCCGAGGATCACGAGGAAAAGCGCGATGTAACGCCCGACATGACGGCTCGCCACGCCGGTCATCTGCATCACCCCGTTGTTTTGCGAAAACGTGGTGTTCGGGAAGGTGTTGAACACCGCGGCAAGCCCCGAGTTCACGCCGTCACCCAGCACGCCCCCCTTGATCCGGCTGAGGTAGAGCGGCCCCTTCACCGGCTGACCCGAGATCACCGAATTCGCGGTCAGATCGCCCGAGGTCTCGATCGCGGTGACGAGATAGAGGAAGGCCATCGGGATGAAGAGCGCGATGTCGAAATCGAAGCCGAACTTGAACGGGATCGGCAGCGCGACCCATTGCGCCTTCGCGATCGGCGAAACGTCGACCATCCCCATCAGCGCCGCGACCACGGTGCCCGCGATCAGCCCCATCATGATCGCCGAGATCCGCACCATCGGCTTGCCCATGAAGGTCGCGACGAGGATCACGGCGACGACGATCGCGCCGAGCAGCAGGTTCACCGGCGCACCAAGCGAGCCATCCTTCGTGGCGCCGACGCCGCCCGCGAAATCGGTGAAACCGACCTTCACGAGGCTCAGCCCGATCACGGTGATGACGACGCCGGTCACCGTCGGGTTCACCACGCGGCCGAGCTTGTCGATGAATTGCGAGAGCACGATTTCCACCAGACAGCCGACGAGGCAAAGCCCGAAGATCATCGCGAGGATGTCCTCGGGCGTGCCGCCCCGCGCCTTCACCGCAAAGCCCGCGGCGAGGATCGCGCCGAGGAAGGCGAAGGAGGTGCCCTGCACCGACAAAAGCCCCGAGCCGACCGGCCCGATCCGGTTCGACTGGATGAAGGTCGCGACGCCCGAAACGAACAGCGACATCGCGATCAGATAGGGCACATGCGCGCCCAGGCCCAGCACCCCGCCGATCACCAGCGAGGGCGTGACGATGCCGATGATCGAGGCGAGGATATGCTGGATCGCCGCGAGCGAAGCCGCCGCGGGGGCGGGCTTGTCCTCGAGGCCGTAGATCAATGCGTGTTTGCCGTGGCTCATGGTCTTCCCCTGATCGTTACCTTTCGGTCAAGGGAAGCCGATGGCGCGGCGCGCGCCAACGCCCGGGCTCACGAAAGCGTGACGCATCCGTGGCGGCGGCCTCGCTGCGGTCAGTTTTCGCCGCACTGCCGCATAAAGGGGCAGGCCGGAAACGCGAACGCCCCCGGACGGGCCGGGGGCGGGAAGGCGACTCGGGCGGCGAAGATCAGCGGATCTTCAGCGTGGCAAGGCCGATCAGCGCGAGGATGAGCGAGATGATCCAGAACCGGATCACGATCTGCGCCTCGCCCCAGCCCTTCTTTTCGAAGTGGTGGTGGATCGGCGCCATCAGGAAGACGCGCTTTCCGGTGCGCTTGAAATAGGCGACCTGGATGATGACGCTGAGCGCCTCGACCACGAAGAGGCCGCCGACGACGGCGAGCACCAGCTCGTGCTTGGTGCAGATCGCGATCGCGCCAAGCGCGCCGCCGAGCGCGAGCGAGCCGGTATCGCCCATGAACACCGCCGCGGGCGGCGCGTTGTACCACAGGAAGCCGAGGCCGCCGCCGATCAGCGCCGCGGTGAAGACCAGAAGCTCACCGGTGCCCGGCACGAAATGCACGCCGAGATAGGTCGAGAAGTCGACGCGGCCGACGACATAGGCGATCGCGCCAAGCGTGCCCGCGGCGATCATCGCGGGCATGATCGCCAGCCCGTCGAGCCCGTCGGTCAGGTTCACCGCATTGGCGGCGCCGACGACGACGATCATCGCGAAGGGCACGAAGAACCAGCCGAGGTTGATCAGCGCATCCTTGAACACCGGCAGCGCGAGCTGGTTCGACAGATCCGAGGGCTGCAGCAGCGACACCGCCACCGCCGCCACCGCGGCGAGCAGCAGCCCCGCCAGCATCCGCGTGCGCGAACTCACGCCCTTCACGTTCTGCTTCGTCACCTTGGCGTAGTCATCAGCAAAGCCGATCAGCGCATAGCCATAGGTCACGCCAAGCGTCACCCAGATATACCCGTTGTCGAGCCGCGCCCAAAGGAGCGTGCCCACCAGCATCGCCGAGAGGATCAGAAGCCCCCCCATCGTCGGCGTGCCGGCCTTGGCGAAATGCGTCGCCGGCCCGTCGGTGCGGATCGGCTGCCCCTTGCCCTGCTTGCGGCGCAGGATGTCGATCAGCGGCCGGCCAAAGAGAAAGCCGAAGATCAGCGCGGTGAAGAAGGCAGCCCCGGCGCGGAAGGTGATATACTTGAAAAGGTTGAAGAAATCACCACCATCCGACAGATTTGCCAGCCAGTACAACATTACTCACGTCCCTTGAATGCTTCCGCCGCGCCGGGTTGGCCCAGTTTTCGCAGCGCGTCAACCACGAGGCTGACCTTCGATCCTTTCGAGCCCTTCACGAGCACGACATCCCCGGCATCGACGAGATGCGGCGCGCGCTCGGCCAGCTCCTTCGCCGTCTCGTGCCACTCGCCGCGCTTGGCCGGCGGCAGCGCGTCGCGCAGCGCGCGCATCCGCGGCCCGGCCAGATGCACCACGTCGATCTTCGCCATCGCGGGCGAGGCGGCGATCGCGGCATGCAGCGCGCTCTCGTCGGGGCCAAGTTCGAGCATGTCGCCCAGCACCGCGACGCGCCGCCCGCGCGCCACCCGCCCGACGCCGTCGCGCGGCACCGAGCCCGCGAGCACCTCGAGACCCGCCTCCATCGAGGCCGGGTTGGCGTTGAAGGCGTCGTCGAAAAGATCGAAGCTCTGCCCCTCGTCGGTGATGTCCATGTAGATCCGCTCGCGCGCGCCGCGCCCCGCCGGCGGCTCCCAAAGCGCGATGTCGAGCGCGACGACGGCCGGGTCGGCGCCCACCGCCTCGGCCAAAGCGATCACGCCGAGCGCATTGTTGGCGAAATGCTTTCCGGGCGTCATCACCTTGAAAAGGAACGGCTTTCCGTTGTGCTCGGCCTGCACGATGGTGGCATCGCCCGCAATCGTCGCGGCGATCAGCCGGTAATCGGAGCCCTCGGCCGGCCCGAAGCTGAGCACCTTCGCCGCCCGCGCCTGCGCCGCCGCTGCGAGGATCGGCGAGACCTCGAGCCCGGTCGGCACCACGGCCACGCCGCCCGGCTCCAGCCCCTCGAAGATCGTCGCCTTCTCGCGCGCGATGCCGGCGAGATCCTCGAAAGCCTCGAGATGCGCCGGGGCGATCGTGGTGATCATCGCCGCATGCGGGCGCGCGAGCCTTGCCAGCGGCGCGATCTCGCCCGGGTGGTTCATGCCGATCTCGATCACCGCGAAATCGGCGTCCTCGGGCAGCCGCGCGAGCGTGATCGGCACGCCCCAGTGGTTGTTGAAGCTCGCCTCGGCGGCATGCACCTTGCCCTGCGCGGAAAGCACCGCGCGCAGCATCTCCTTCGTCGAGGTCTTGCCGACCGAGCCGGTGACCGCGATCACCCGCGCGCGTGCCCGCGCCCGACCCGCGGCGCCGAGCCGTTCGAGCCCGCCGAGCACGTCATCGACGAGGAGCAGCGGATCGGCCTCGGAACAGCCCTCGGGGATCCGGCTCACCAGCGCGGCGGCGGCGCCCTTCTTCAGCGCGTCGGCGACGAAATCATGGCCGTCGCGCACATCCTTCAGCGCGACGAACAAATCACCCGCCCGGATCGAGCGGGTGTCGATCGAGATCCCGCTCGCGGCGAAGGGGCGCGTCGCGCGGCCCCCGGTCGCGGTTTCGGCATCGGCGGAGGTCCAGAGCACGGCCATCTTGCTTCCTCAGATCTTGCCGTCGAGCGCGGCGACCGCGATCGAGGCCTGTTCGGCATCGTCGAAGGGGAAGACGTCGGTGCCGATCACCTGCCCCCGCTCATGCCCCTTGCCCATGATCAGGAGCGCATCGCCCGGGCCGAGCGCATCGACCCCGCGCAGGATCGCCTCGGCACGATCGCCGACTTCCTGCGCCTCGGGTCCGGCGCCCTCCATCACCGCGGCGCGGATCGTGGCGGGCTCCTCGGTGCGGGGGTTGTCGTCGGTGACGATGACATGATCAGCGTAGTCGGTCGCCGCGCGCCCCATCAGCGGGCGCTTCGTGCGGTCGCGATCGCCGCCGGCGCCGACGATCGCCACGAGGCGACCCATCACATGGGGGCGCAGCGCCTTCAGCGCGGTCTCGACCGCGTCGGGGGTATGGGCGTAATCGACGAAGACGGTCGCGCCATTCGCCCGCGTCGCGGCCAGCTGCATCCGCCCGCGCACGGTGGTGAGGCCGGGCAGCGTGCCGAAGACCTCCTTCGGATCGGCGCCACAGCCGATCGCCAGCGCCGCCGCGGTGAGCACGTTCATCGCCTGGAAGCCGCCGATCAGCGAGAGCCGCACCAGATGCGCCTCCCCCTCCCAGAAGAAGCGCAGGTTCTGCCCCGAGGCATCGAACCGCTGCCCGCCGAGGCGCATCTCGACATCCTCGCCATGGCCGACGCGCAGGATGCGCTGGCCGCGCACGGCGGCGAATTTGACCAGCTCCTCGCCCTTCGGATCGTCGGTGTTGATGACGGCGACGCCATCCTCGGGCAGCACCCGGGTGAACAACCCCGCCTTCGCGGCGAAATACTCCTCGAAAGTGGCGTGGTAATCGAGGTGGTCCTGGGTGAAATTGGTGAAACCGGCGGCGGAAAGCTGCACCCCGTCGAGGCGGCGCTGCGCGAGCCCGTGAGACGACGCCTCCATCGCGGCATGCGTCACCCCTGCCGCGGCCATTTCGGAAAGCAGCTTGTGCAGCGTGATCGGCTCGGGCGTGGTGTGGCTCGAGGGGGCGGTGAAACTGCCCTCGACGCCGGTCGTGCCGATATTCGTCGCCTCATAGCCCAGCCCCTGCCAGATCTGGCGGGTGAAGGTGGCGACCGAGGTCTTGCCGTTGGTGCCGGTCACCGCGATCATCGTCGCGGGCTGCGCCCCGAACCAGAGCGCGGCGGCATAGGCGAGGCTCTGGCGCGGATCCTCGACCACGACGAGCGCGATCGAACGCCCGGCGATCAGTGGCCGCGCGATTTCCTCGCCGGCGCGATCGGTGAGCACGGCGACCGCGCCGCGCTCGATCGCGGCACTCAGGAAGGTCGCGCCATGCGCCTTCACCCCCGGCAGCGCGGCAAAAAGATGGCCGGGCTTCACCAGCCGGCTGTCGACCGCAAGCCCGGTGATCGCGACATCCTCGCCCTGCAACGCGGTCAGCCCCAGTTCGCTCAGCGGTTTCGTTGCGTCGCCCATCTCGGTGTCCTTCAGCAGCCCCGGTCATTTATCGGCGAAGCGCCGGGGGCGTCAACGCGCGCCGGCAGCGCTCGGCCACAAAGCGCGGAACGGGGGCGCCGCCCCCCTTCCCCTGCGGGGAATTCCCCCCGGAGTATTTCGGCCAAGAAGAAACCTGCGCAGTTCTTCTTGGCGCAAATACTCCGGGGGAGGCGCAGCCGGGGGCGGAGCCCCCTCCCCGGCCCGTTCAGTGGCTCTTCTTCGCCGCGACGAGGGTGATCCCGTCGAGCACATCGGGTTCCTCGTGATCGGGGCGCAGGCCAAGGAGCGGCGCGACACGGCGGATCACCTCGGCAGCGACGGGCACGGCGGTCCAGCCGGCGGTGCGGCGCGGGATCTTGCCGGAATTGTCCGAGGGCTCATCGAGCGTCAGGATCAGCACATATTTCGGATCCTCGACCGGGAAGACCGAGGCGAAGGTGGCGATCACCTTGTCCTTGTAATAGCCGCCGCCCGGTTTGACCTTGTCGGCGGTGCCGGTCTTGCCCGCGACCTGATAGCCCTTCACGTCGCCGAACGACGCGGTGCCGCGCGTCACCACCGCGCGCATCATCGCAAGCGTGCGCTTCGCCACATCTTCGGAAACGACGCGCTCACCCGGGTGGTGGTTCACGTCATGAATGAGCGTCGGCGTGATCTTCTGCCCGCCGTTCGCCATCGTCGCATAGGCCGCGGCGAGGTGCAGCGGCGAGGCGGCGATGCCGTGGCCATAGCCGATCGTCATCGCCGAGATGTCGGACCATTTTGCCGGCAGGATCGGGCGGCCGGTGTTCGCCTCGGCCAGTTCGACCTTGGTCGGGGCGAGGAAACCCATCTTGTCGAGGAAGGTCTTCTGCCGCTCGGGGCCGATCAGCTGCACGATATGCGCGGTGCCGACGTTCGAGGATTCGACGATCACATCGGTGACCGAAAGCTGATCGCCGTAATTGTGGAAGTCGTGGATGCGGAACTTGCCCCAGACCATCGGCGATTTCGAATTGATCATCGTCGTCGGATTGACGAGGCCAAGCTCCATCGCCTGGGCGACGGCGAAGATCTTGAAGGTCGAGCCAAGCTCGTAGACGCCCTGCACCGCGCGATTGAAAAGCGGGCTGTCGGAGGCATCGCCCTTGGTCAGGGGCGCGGGGCGGTCGTTCGGGTCGAAATCGGGCAGGCTCGCCATCGCGACGACCTCGCCGGTATGCACATCCATCAGCACCGCGGCGGCGCCCTTGGCATTCATCAGCTTCATGCCGCCGGCGAGGATCTCCTCGACCGCCGACTGGATCGTGAGGTCGAGCGACAGCTGCAGCGGCGCGCCGTTGTTGGCCGGATCGCGCAGCCAGCCGTCGAAGGCCTTTTCCACGCCCGCGGTGCCGACGATCTCGGCCGAGCTCACGCCCTCGGTGCCAAAGCGCGAGCCGCCCAGCACATGCGCCGCGATCTTGCCATTCGGGTAAAGCCGCATCTCGCGCGGGCCGAACAGAAGGCCCGGATCGCCGATGTCATGCACCGCCTGCATCTGCTCGGGCGAGATTTTCTTCTTGATCCAGAGGAACTTGCGGGTTCCGGTGAAATCCTTCACCAGCCGCTCGCGGTCGAGATCCGGGAAGATCTTGACGAGTTTCTCGGCGGTGCGTTCGGGGTCGACCAGCATCGGCGGCTGCGCGTAAAGCGCATGGGTGACGAGATTCGTCGCCAGCACCCGGCCCTCGCGGTCGGTGATGTCGGCGCGCTGCGCGAGGATCGCGGGCGCGGTGTCGGAGATCTCGGGCTCCTCCGGCGTCGAGGCGGCAAGCGTGCCCATCCGCAGCCCGACGGTGGTGAAGGCGGCGAGGAAGGCGAGCCCCATGAACAGAAGCCGCCCCTCGGCGCGCAGCCGCGCGCTGTCGCGCGTCGCCTCGCCGCGCAGGCGGATGTTCTCGCGCTCGATCGCGTCGGGGTTCTCGCCCTTCGCGCGGGCGTCGAGGATGCGGGCAAGCGGGCGGAGCGGCGTGCGGCTCATCAGTTTTCCTCCGCGGGCGGCGCGACCACGTCGATCGGCGCGAGATCGTCGAGCAGGCCCGGCTTGGTCTCGGTCTGATCGGCGTTCGGATCGGGATAGGCGACCTCGGCCACGGCGCCGAACTGGTCGGGCGACATCGGCAGCAGTTCAAGCGCGGCGAAGTTCAGGTTGACGAGGTCGCGCAGCCGGTCGGGGCGGTTGAGATAGGCCCATTCCGCGCGCAGCACGCTCAGCCCCTCCTGCAGCGAGGCGATGTCGCGGTTGACCGCGCGCAGCTCGCCCTGGCGGGCCTGGGTGGCGTAGTTGACGTGATAGGCCCAGAAGGCGAGGCCCATCACGATCATCGCGGTGGCGAGGTACAGCACGGCTCTCATCTATGCGCTCCGGAAGTCTGGTCGAGCACGGGGGCGGGCAGGCCGAGGCCGGCCCGGTCGGGGCGGCCGGCGGGGGCCTCGGTGCGGCGGGCGACGCGCAAGATCGCCGAGCGCGCCCGCGGGTTCTCCGCCAGCTCCTGTTCGTCGGGGCCGATGCCCTTGCGCGGGGTCAGCTCGAAAGCTGCCTGCGCGGCCTCTTGCGCCGGAGAATGACGGGACCCCGACGCGGCGCGCCCCGAACGCGCCTGAAGAAAACGTTTCACCACCCGGTCTTCGAGCGAGTGGAAGGTGACGACGGCAAGCTTGCCGCCGGGTTTCAGCGCGCGCTCCGCCGCCTCGAGCCCGGCGATCAGCTGGCCGAATTCGTCGTTCACCGCGATCCGCAGCGCCTGGAAGGAGCGCGTCGCGGGATGGCTCTGCCCCGGCTTCGGGCGCGGCAGGCAGCGTTCGATCGTGGCGACGAGCTGGCGCGTGGTCTCGAAGGGGGCGTTGCGCCGCGCCTCGCAGATCGCGCGGGCGATGCGGCGCGAGGCGCGCTCCTCGCCGTAGTGATAGAGGATGTCGGCGATCTCGCCCTCTTCGGCGGTGTTCACCAGATCGGCGGCCGAGGGGCCCGATTGCGACATCCGCATGTCGAGCGGGCCGTCCTTCATGAAGGAAAAGCCGCGTTCCGCCTGATCGAGCTGCATCGAGGAGACACCGAGGTCGAGAACCACACCATCCAGGCCCTCAGGAGCGATCTCGGCGGCATAGTCGTCAAGCTCGGAAAAGGTTCCCTCGACGAGAATCAGCCGCTCGCCGTAGTCCGCGCGCCAATCTGCCGCCATTTCGAACACCGCGGGGTCGCGGTCGACGCCGATCACCCGATCCGCGCCCGCCGCCAGCAGCCCGCGGCTGTAGCCGCCCGCGCCGAAGGTGCCGTCAAGCCAGGTGCCGGAGACAGGCGCGACCGCTTCGAGGAGCGGCCGCAGCAAAACCGGGATGTGGGGGGCGTCGGAGGCCATCTCAGTCGCCTCCGAGCAGGCTGAGCGGGTCGAAATCGTCGCCCATCTCGGCCATCAGCTTGGCCATCTTCGCCGCGTCGACCTCGGCGAAGGTCTCGGGCTTCCAGATCTCGAAGGTCTCGCCCATGCCGGCGAAATAGGCCTCCCCTTCCAGCGTGAGCCGGTTGCGCAGGGTCGCGGGCAGCACGAGGCGCCCGTCGGGGTCGATTTCGGTGGGATGGGCCTTGTTCAGCACGAGCCGCTGCAAGAGCGCGCGGCGCGGGTCGTTGTAGGGGCGCGCGTTGATCTCCGCCGCGAGCTTCTGGAAGCCCTCGTAGGAATAGACCTGCAACATCTTCTGGGTGTCGGCGCCGTAAACGATGACCATGCGGGGGCGGCCGGTGGCCTTGGATTCGGGATCGCCTTCCTCGAGCTCACGACGAAACAGCGCGGGGATCGACACGCGACCCTTGCTGTCCACCTTGAAGGTGTATTCGCCGATGAACATGCCCGCCAAGGCCTGTCTCCTGTCCCTCCCCCGTGGTGGCGGCCGGAACCGAGGCCCCGGTAAGGAAAACGGCGGATCGGACTGCTGCCACTGTCCGATCCGCCGCCCTCGTCCCATCTCTGGGCTGTCCGACTGCGCGTGCCACCTGGGGGGATGTCTGCTCGCCCACGCGCCGGATCTCTTCGTTTCGTGAAGCGGGAGCCTGTATGAAACCTGCTCTTTTCGCCGTGAGGTCTTTTCGCCTCTTGTTCCCGTCTTCCGATGACGAAGGGATGCCATGGGAGGGGGTGGGATCGCAAGGGAAAACTTGGAACCCCCTCGATTTTCCTGTGCATATCTTGTGGAAAACTCTCCTCAATCTCAAGGTCTTGTAGCAAAAACGTCAAAATTCACCGCAGAAGTTGCGATCTGATTAACCAAAGCCACCAGATATAGTTTCGGCAAAATTTCCCCCATGGAGTGGGGCAAATTCCCAGCCAAAAAATCGGCGTGACCAAAAATCCACAGTCAAACCCCGAATCCGCGCGATTCACGGCGACTCACAGCCGCGTGAATCGCCGTGATCGGGTGATTTCCCAGACTCACCCCATGAATTCCCGTGCCCCGGGCCATGAATTCCCGCGCCTGCCCGCCCCGCGGCCCGGATCTGCCCCGGAAATCGCCCGCGCACCCCTCCCGGCGCCGAATCGAAAAGGGCGACCCGAAGGCCGCCCCGTTCCAAAGTGTCGAAATATCCCGCGGGGGCCCGGGGGCGCGAAGCCCCCCGCCGCGCCACCTGCGACCGGTCTCAGGCGACGCCCGCGGCCACCAGACGGCGCGCGATCGCACCATAGGCCTCGGCGGCCGGCCCGTTGCCCGCCGCCACCGGCGTGCCCGCATCGCCCGCGAGCCGCACCTCGAGGTCGAGCGGCAGCGCGCCGAGGAAGGGCAGGCCCAGCTTCGCCGCCTCCGTCTCGACCCCGCCATGACCGAAGAGATGCGCCTCGTGGCCGCAATTCGGGCAGACATAGGTCGACATGTTCTCGATCAGGCCGAGCACCGGCGTGCCGAGCTTGCGGAACATGTCGAGCGCCTTCTTCGCGTCGAGCATCGCCACGTCCTGCGGCGTCGAAACCACGATCGCGCCATCCATCACCGTCTTCTGGCAAAGGCTGAGCTGGATGTCCCCTGTGCCCGGCGGCAGATCGACGATCAGCACGTCGAGCGGGCCGTACTGATCCCATTTCACCTGGTTCAGCATCTGCTGCAGCGCGCCCATCAGCATCGGGCCGCGCCAGATCACCGCCTCGTCCTCGCGCAGCATCAGCCCGATCGACATCAGCGTGACGCCATGCGCCTGCAGCGGAATGATCGTCTGCCCGTCGGGCGAGGCGGGCCGCCCCGAGGCGCCCATCATCCGCGGCTGGCTCGGCCCGTAGATATCGGCGTCGAGCAGCCCGACCCGGCGCCCCGTGCGCGAAAGCGCGACGGCGAGATTGGCGGAAACCGTCGATTTGCCGACGCCGCCCTTGCCGGACCCCACCGCGATCACATGCGCCACGCCCGGCACCGCGAGCGGCCCCGCCTGCGGCGTCGGATGGCCGCCGATCTTCGGCGCGGCATTCGCACCCATCCCCTTCGCCGGGCCCGAGGGGATCACCACCGAAAGCCGGGTGAGCCCCGGCAGCGCCTGCACCGCGCGCTCGAGCAGGGGCCGGATCGCGGCGAGCTCCGCCTCCGGCGCACCCTCGAGAACGAAGCGCACCACCCCCGACTCGACGGCGAGCGCATGAATCAGATTCCGGCCCACCGCATCGCCTCCGCCGGGCAAATTCACTTCCCGAAGCGCTTTGAGGACCGATTCCTTGCTGAGTGCCATGGCTGTCTCCTGTCGATTCCGGCGCGACTGTGGCGTTTTTGCCGCGGGCTTCAAGGGGCCAAAGCGGATTCGATCCCCAAAATGCGTATTTGACGCGCAGGTAATTTCAAAACAGCCCCGATTTAGGTCAGATTCCGTTATGCAATTGCTGCAAGGCAGAAATGCAGGTCAGATCTATTGTGCAGCTGCAGCATTGGCCTCATGTTAGCCCCAACGGCAGCGGAGAAACGCAGCCCCGACGACAGACGCAAGCAAGACGACGACAGACGGCAAGACGGGTTTAACGATGGCTCTGGTAACCGATATCCGCTCCGACGACACGGGCTTTGTCCATCTCGTCGCGACGCTGCGCGAAACCCTCGCGCGCCGGAAGGTCTACCGCCAGACGCTGCGTGAACTGAAGTCGCTGAGCGGTCGCGAACTCGAAGATCTCGGCATGCATCGCTCGATGATCACCCGGATCGCGACGGAAGCGGCTTACGGCAAGTAATTCTTTCCCTGAGGCCCCTCCTCCTCCCTGGGCCTCGGAGATCGGCGGCACCCTCCTCCTCCTCCCTGAGGGTGCCGCCACTCAGATACCGGCCTCAGCCCCGAGGGGCATGCCGGAAGCCGATACGAAGGCCCCCTCCTCCTCCCTGGGGCCTCGTAACGAAGGCGGCGGCCCCCTCCTCCTCCCTGGGGCCGCCGCGCTTCCTCTCGGCAAGGTTTCCGCGCGGGTCACTCCTCCTCCCGATCCGCACGGGCGCGACGCTCCCTCCTCCCATTGGAGCGTCGCCGGAATACCGCCGGCCCACCTCCTCCCGGGCCTGCGGATAAGTGGTGCCGCTCGCTCCTCCTCCCTGAGCGGTGCCAGACATACCAAGGCCCCCTCCTCCTCCCTGGGGCCGAGGTTCGAACGGCGGGCCCCTCCTCCTCCCTGGGCCCGCCGTTTTCATTTCCGGACATCGGATCGGTGAGAGGCGCGCGGGGCGCTGCCCCTCTTCGGCTGCGCCGAATTCACCCCGGGATATTTCGGCACTTTGGAAACGAGGCTTGCAGAGCGCGCATGGCCCCGCCATTGAGGAGAAAAGGGGGCGCTCATGCTGTCATATCAACATGCCTATCACGCCGGGAACCTGGCGGACGTGCACAAGCATGCGCTGCTGGCGGCGATGCTCGACTACATGACGCGCAAGGAAAAGCCGCTCTCCTATCTCGAGACCCATTCGGGCCGCGGCCTCTATGCGCTCGACGGCGCCGAGGCGCGCAAGACCGGCGAGGCGGCGGCGGGGATCGAGACGGTCGAGCGGCTGGGCTGGTTCGCGCCCGATCACCCCTATACGCGCGCGCTCAAAGCGGTTCGGGCGGCGCAGGGGCGCGCGGCCTATCCCGGCTCGCCGCTGATCGCGGCAAGCCTGTTGCGCCCGATCGACTCGATTCAATTGTGCGAGCTGCATCCGCAGGAATTCGCCGCGCTGAAGGCGGCGATGGCGCCGCATGGCGGGGTGTTCCACCAGAAGGACGGGCTCGCGATGGCGCTCGCGCTTTGCCCGCCCACGCCGCGGCGCGGGCTGCTGCTGATCGACCCGAGCTGGGAGGTGAAGTCGGATTACGACGCGATCCCGAAGCTGATCGGCCAGGTCGCGCGCAAGTGGAACGTGGGGGTGATCGCGCTCTGGTATCCGGTGCTGGCGCCTTCGGTGCCGGTGGCCGCGGCGCAGGCGGCGATGGTGAAGGGGCTGCGCGCCGCCCACCCCGAGGCGCTGCTGAGCGAGGTGCGCTTCCCGCCCGCGCGCGAGGGGCACGGGATGATCGGCTCGGGCATGTTCGTGCTGAACCCGCCCTGGGGCCTCGAGGGCGAGGCGCAGCGGCTTGCGAAACTTTTTGCTGGCCTGAAAACGAGTTAAACGGATCGTAACCTTAAGGCGTCAAGCTCGGGCAGCATCTTCCGGAGCCCGCGCGTGACCCTCACGATCTATGCCCTCGACAATGAATTCGCGGTTGCGACCGGATCCAATGTTAACAGCGGGCCCGGCACCTCGACCTTCGACTACCCGCCGAACTCGACGAAGGATCTGGTGATCACCTCGCAGCCCGGTGACGATTCTCCCTATATCTTCTCGCCCGGCGACACCTATACCGTCAGCTTCGGCGGCAACGGCGGCACCACGATCGAAAATGCGGTGGTGCTGCGCTCCGATCCGGTCTCGATCAATGGCGACACGGGCTATGCGGTGGTGTTCGAGGGGCTCGATCCCAATGGCGACGTCGTGCAGGTCGTCTGGTCGCCGGAATTCGATCTCGAGACCTGGTATTGGGACAATTATTCCGGGGGCGCGCCGCCCGGATTCTACACTTCCGACGCCTCGCCCAGCGATTACACCGTGCCCTGTTTCACGCCCGAGGCGCGGATCGCCACGCCGGAGGGGGCGCGCGCCGCGGGCGATCTGCGCGCCGGGGATCTGGTACTCACCCGCGATCACGGGGCACAGGGGCTGCGCTGGGTCGCGCGCGCCACCGTCTCCGGCCAGGGGCGCGGCGCACCGGTCTGGTTCGAGACCGGAACGATCGGCAACAGCGCACCGCTGCGGCTGAGCCAGCAGCACCGGCTTTTGGTAAGCCTGCCGCCCGATCTCGCGGCCGAGGAGGGGGCGGCAGAGTTGCTCCTGCCGGCGCGCGCCTTCGTCAACGGCGCCACGGTGCAGCTGCGCCCCGAACCGCGGATCACCTATTGCCACCTGCTCCTCGACCGCCACGAAGTGCTCGCCGCGGAGGGCGCCCCCTGCGAGAGCCTGTTCCTCGGCCCGGTGGCGAGTGCGGTGATGCGACGGATGGGCGCGCCGCTGCTCGCCCGCGCGCCGATCCGCCTGCCGATGCGCCCCGCCCGCCCGCTGCGCCGGATGGCGGAGGCGGTGCGGCTGCTCGAGCGATTGCGCGAAAGCACCGGCCTGCGCCCGGTGCTGCTCGGCCGGCGCGGCAAGCGCGGCTCGGGCACCTATGTCTTTGCACCCGACGCCAGCGGGCGGCATCCGGCAAGCCGGAGAATCGTGGTGACGGAGGAGACACACCCCGCGGGCGGGCGGCGCGAACCGGTCTAGAACGGCACGTCGTCGAGCCCCACGGCCGGTTTCAGGAACCCCGCCTTGACGTGTTTCGAGCCGGCCTTGTCGAACTCGACCGCCGCGGTGTCGCCGTCGAGGTCGATCACCTCGCCATAGCCGAATTTCTGGTGGAACACCCGGTCGCCGACGCCGAAGGCGACGCTGTCGACCGTGCGCACCGTGGTCGGGCGCGCGCGCGGCGGGGCGGAGGCGCGCTCCTGCAGCCGCTTCCAGCCCGGGGAATTGTAGACATCGGCCTTGGCCGCGCGGGTCTCGAGCCCGTCGTCGCGCCCGCCGAAGCCGCCACCAAAACCGCCGCCAAAGCCCCCCACGTTGCCCGCCGCGCCAAAGCCGCCGCCGTAAAGCCCGGGCGGCGTCAGCACCTCGACATGGCGCGCGGGCAGCTCGTCGATGAAGCGGGAGGGCAGCTGCGACTGCCACTGACCATAGACGCGGCGGTTGCCCGCGAAGGAGATCGTGCAGATCTCCTCGGCCCGGGTGATGCCGACATAGGCAAGGCGGCGCTCCTCCTCGAGGCCCTTCTTGCCGGTCTCGTCCATCGCGCGCTGGCTCGGGAAAAGCCCGTCCTCCCAGCCCGGCAGGAACACCGCCGGAAACTCGAGCCCCTTGGCCGCATGCAGCGTCATGATCGAGACCTTGGCCTCCCCCTCGCCGCTGTCATTGTCCATCACCAGCGCGACATGTTCGAGGAAACCCTGCAAATTCTCGAACTGTTCCAGGGCCTTGACCAGTTCCTTGAGGTTCTCGACCCGCCCCGGCGCCTCCGGCGTCTTGTCGTTCACCCACATCTCGACATAGCCGCTCTCCTCGAGGATCTCCTCGGCGAGGCGAATATGCGAATGGTCGTTCGCGGGCGGCACGGCGCCCTCGTCAAGCTCGATCAGCGCATCGTCGTCATCCGCGGGCGAGACCGCCGTCGCCGGCGAGGCCCCCTGCACCGCCGCATGCCAGCGCGCGATATTTTCCACGAAAAGCCGCAGCTGCGCGCCGGCCTTGCCGCCGATCTCGCCCGCCGCCACCATCCGCCGCGCGGCGTCGTAAAGGCTCAGCCCCAGCTCGCGCGCGAGCACCTGGATCCGCGCCTGCGCCTTGTCGCCAAGGCCCCGCTTGGGCGTGTTCACCACCCGCTCAAAGGCGAGATCGTCCTCGGGGCTCACGGCGAGGCGGAAATAGGCCATCGCGTCGCGGATCTCGAGCCGCTCGTAGAACCGCGGCCCGCCGATCACCCGGTAAGGCAGGCCGATGGTGAGAAACCGGTCCTCGAAGGCGCGCATCTGGTGGCTGGCGCGCACGAGGATCGCCTGATCGTCAAGCCCGATCGGGTCGAGGCCGCGGGTGCCGCGTTTGAGCGCCTCGATCTCCTCGCCGATCCAGCGCGCCTCCTCCTCGCCATCCCAATGGCCGATGAGACGCAGCTTCTCGCCGCCCTTCGTCGCGGTCCAGAGCGTCTTGCCCAACCGCCCCTCATTCGCCGAAATCAGCACCGAGGCGGCGGCGAGGATATGTTCGGTCGAGCGGTAATTCTGTTCGAGCCGGATCACCTTCGCGCCGGGAAAATCCTTTTCGAACCGCAGGATATTGCCCACCTCGGCACCACGCCAGCCGTAGATCGACTGATCGTCGTCGCCCACGCAGCAGATGTTGCGATGCGCCTGGGCGAGCAGCCGCAGCCAGAGATATTGCGCGGTGTTGGTGTCCTGATACTCGTCGACGAGGATATAGCGGAAGCGGCGCTGATACTCGGCCAGAAGGTCGGGATGCGCCTGGAAGATCACCACCATATGCAAGAGCAGATCGCCGAAATCGACGGCGTTGAGCGTCTTCAGCCGGTCCTGATAGGCGGCGTAAAGCTCGCTGCCGCGGTTGTTGAAATGCGCCGTCTCGCCGCCGCGCACCCGGTCGGGCGTCAGCGCGCGATTCTTCCAGCCGTCGATCAACCCGGCGAGCTGGCGCGCGGGCCAGCGCTTCTCGTCCATATTCGCGGCGAGGATCAGCTGTTTCAAAAGACGGATCTGGTCGTCGGTGTCGAGGATGGTGAAATTCGAGCGCAGCCCGACCAGTTCGGCGTGCCGCCGCAACAGCTTCACGCAGACCGAGTGGAAGGTGCCCAGCCAGGGCATCCCCTCGACCTCGCCCAGGACGCGCGCAATGCGCTCCTTCATCTCGCGCGCGGCCTTGTTGGTGAAGGTCACGGCGAGGATCTGGCCGGGATGGGCGCGCCCGGTGCGGATCAGATGCGCGATCCGCGTGGTGAGCGCCTTGGTCTTGCCGGTGCCCGCGCCCGCAAGCATCAGGACCGGCCCGTCGAGCGCCTCGACCGCCGCGCGCTGCGCCTCGTTCAGCCCCTCGAGATAGTCCGCATCGGGCGCAGACCCCCGCAGCCCCGCCATCGCGCGCTGCGAGAGACTCACCGCCCCTTCGTAAGGATCGTCATCGTAACCGTTCATCGCCCCAATCTAGCCGCGCCCGCGCGCAAGGCCAAGGGTTGTTCCGCGAATGTTCCGCCCCTTGCGGTAGTATTCCGATAACACCCGCGGCACCGGCGGCGCGCCTAGGCTGAGGGCGGAGGAGAGCCAAGGGAGGAAAACATGGCGAAGATCCTGATGATCACCGGCGATTTCACCGAGGATTACGAAACGATGGTGCCGTTCCAATGCCTGCTGGCCTGCGGGCACTCGGTGGATGCCGTCTGCCCGGGCAAGGCCGCGGGCGAGAGCGTGAAGACCGCGATCCACGATTTCGAGGGCGACCAGACCTATTCGGAAAAACCCGGCCACAATTTCGCGCTGAACGCCGATTTCGACGCGGTCGATCCGGCGGGCTATGACGCGCTGGTCGTGCCGGGCGGCCGCGCGCCGGAATATCTGCGCCTCGATCCGAAGGTGCGCGCGATGGTGCGGCACTTTTTCGACGCCGACAAACCCGTCGCCGCGATCTGCCACGGCGCGCAATTGCTCGCGGCGGCCGGCGTGCTGGAGGGGCGCACCTGCTCGGCCTATCCCGCCTGTTCCTACGAGGTGACGGCGGCGGGCGGCCGCTTCGCCGATATCCCGGTGACAGAGGCGGTCACCGATGGCAAGCTGGTGACCGCGCCCGCCTGGCCCGCGCATCCGAGCTGGCTGCGGCAGTTCATGGCGCTGCTTTGACATCAACGGGAGGGAGGCCCCGCGATGTGCGAACTCTTCATCAAGGCCGATGCCGGCCAATGGCAAAGCCGCACGCATAGCCTGCGCATCGACGGGGTCGCGACCTCGATCCGGATCGAGAACGCCTTCTGGGCGACGCTCGAGGAGATCGGCGCGCGCGACGGGATGAGCGTGGCGCAGCTGATCACCCGGCTCTGGCACGAGGCGATGGATGCCGATCACGACCTCGGCAATTTCACCTCGTTCCTGCGGGTCTGCTGCACGCGCTATCACGCGCTGATCGCGGCGGGGGAGATCTCGCCCGATCCGCGGGTGCCGATCGCCGCCCATTCCGCGCGCGAGATCCTCGCCCGCGAAGCGGCACGGCGGCTGGAGCGGGAGGCGCTGCACGTCAACTGAACCGGCGGAGGGGGGCGCTGCCCCCGTCTCCGTTCCGGAGACTCCCCCGAGGTATTTTTGGCAAGATGAATGAGATCTTCGCCTTTCATCTTGCCGAAAATACCTCGGGGGGAGGCGAAGCCGGGGGGCAGCGCCCCCCTCCCCGGTCTCAGCCGCCGTGCACGAGCGAGGCGAAGAGCCGCGGATCGAGGCTGGCCGAGGCAAACGTCGGCCCCTCGGTCAGCACCGCAACCGCGTCATGGCTGTGCAGGCTTTCCTGATGGCTCGCCACCACGCGGAAATCGCCGATGCGCGGATCGGCGAGCAGCCCCGCCGCAAAGGCGCGCACCGCATCCTCGACGAAGATCGGATGGGCGGCGTTGAGCTCGGCAAAGGCCTGCTCATCCTCGCGTTTCACCATCACCTGCGTCTCGGTCGGCACCGCGGCGCGGGCGATCTCGATCAGATCCTCGAACCAGAGCACCTCGCCCGGCTCCATCGCCACCGAGATCCGCGCAACCGAGCGCTGCGAATGCGGCGTGGCAAGCCGGCCGCGCACCGCGCGCGCATGCTCGCTCAGCTCGAGCGAACAGGGGCAGGTCGAGGCATAGACGTAATCGAGATGGATCGCCTTCAGCCGCTGGCCGCCCTGATCGGCGATCTCCATCGCGATGTCGTAATATTGCCAGCCCTTCAGCCCCGAGCGCAGGCTTTCGATCTGTGCGGGGTAGGAAAAGCGCATCATCAGCCGCGCGTCGAAACTGTCGAGATGGTCCTTGTAGCCATCGAGCGCCGCCGCCATCACCTCGCAGGAGAACTCCCGCTCCGCATGTCCGTAGAAGGTACGGATGATGCGGGACATGTTGATGCCCTTCTTGTCCGCCTCGAGGCTGACGGTGCCGGTGACCGAGGTCTCGAGCGTGATCTCGCCCGCCGGATTGTCGGAGCCCGGGCGCAGCCGGTAGCGGATCGGCAGGCGGAAATTCGAGATGCCGACATGTTCGATCCGCGCCTTCGCGCCGACGATGAGCGAGGCGGGGCCGTTCTGCAGATCGGGCATCGAGGCCTTGTAGGCCGCATCCGGGCGGAATTCGGCGTCATAGACGCGTGCGAGATCGGGATAGTTCCCGACCTCGTGCCCCGGCAGCAGCCGCGCCACCGCCGGATCGAGCTGCGCCACCTCGACCGGATCGGCCTTTGCGGCCCAGGCGCGCAGCAGCTCGAGCGCGGCTTTCGCCTCAGCGGCGTCGGGGGTCTCGATCCGTCCCGGAGCGTTCATCGTCTTTCCTTTCGGCCGGTTGCGGCAGGCCCCGCACGATATGGGATGCTTGGCGCGAAATTCCAGAAAAACCCGCCCGGGCGCGACATCTCACCGCCCGGGGGCGCCCTCAGGCCGCCGCGATCGCGCCCATCACATCGGCGATCAGATCGGAGGTATCCTCGATCCCCATCGAGATCCGCACGAGGCCCGGGGTGATCCCGATCGTCGCGCGGTCCTCGTCGGTGAGGTTCTTGTGCGTGGTCGTCGCCGGATGGGTCGCGATCGACTTCGCATCGCCGAGGTTATTGGAAATGCTCACGATCTGCAGCGCGTTGAGGAAGCGGAAGGCCGCCTCCTTGCCGCCCTTGAAATCGAGGCAGAGCATGGTGCCGCCGGAGCCCATCTGCTCCATCGCGAGCGCATGCTGCGGGTGGTCCATCAGCCCCGGATAGATCGCGCGGGCGAGTTTCTCGTGCCCCGCCGCCGAGGAGGCGACCGCCGCCGCCGAGGCCGCCTGCGCGCGCACTCGCAGATCGAGCGTCTGCAGACCCGAAAGCAGGATCCAGGCGTGGAACGGGCTCATCGCGCCGCCGGTGTGCTTGACATAGGTTTCAAGCGGGCCGCGGATGAATTCCTGCGTGCCGCAGACGACACCGCCGAGCACCCGCCCGCCGCCGTCGATGTGTTTCGTCGCGGAATAGACGACGACATCTGCGCCAAGATCCACCGCGCGCGAGAAGATCGGCGAGGCGAAGGCGTTGTCGACCACCACCGAGGCGCCGACCGCATGGGCGATCTTCGCCACGCCCGCGATGTCGATCACCTCGAGGCCGGGGTTCGAGACGCTCTCGAAGAAACAGATCTTCGTGTCGGGCCGCACCGCCGCCTGCCAGTTGGCAAGATCCGCGCCGTCGATCAGCGTCACCTCGACGCCGAAGCCCGAGAGCACCTTGAGCACATGCAGGCAGGAGCCGAACATCTGCCGCGCCGCGACGATGTGATCGCCCGATTTCACCTGACACATCAGCGCGCCGTTGATCGCCGCCATGCCCGAGGCGCAGGCGAAAGCGTCCTCGGTGCCCTCGATCGCGGCCATCCGGTCCTCGAACATCCGCGTCGTCGGGTTGCCGTAGCGCGCATAGATGAACTCGTCCGGGCCCGAGGCGATGAAGCGCTGCTCGGCCGCCTCGGCGGAGGGGTAGACGAAGCCCTGGGTCAGGAACAGCGCCTCGGCCATCTCGCCATACTGGCTGCGGCGGATGCCGTCATGCACGAGTTTCGTCCGGGTCTTCCAGTCGGTCATCTTCGCCTCCTGCGACAGGGTGTCGCGTTTTCGCCGCGATAGCGCTGCCATGCCCCGCGGTCAACCGCCGAGGCCCGTATCGGGCACAATCGCGCGCCCCCGCGCCCTTGCCGCGCGGTCGCGCCGCCCCAGATCAGGGAAAACGGAGAGGATGATGATCGAACTCTACTATTGGCCCACGCCGAATGGCTGGAAGATTTCCATCGCGCTCGAGGAGATGGGCCTGCCCTATCGCCTGCATCTGGTGAACATCGGCAAGGGCGAGCAATTCGCGCCCGAGTTCCTGAAAATCTCGCCCAACAACCGGATGCCGGCGATCGTCGACAGCGAGGGGCCGGATGGGGAGCCCGTCTCCGTCTTCGAATCCGGGGCGATCCTGCAATATCTCGCGCGCAAGACGGACCGCTTTTACGGCACCACCGAACGCGAGCGGATCGCGGTCGAGGAATGGCTGTTCTGGCAGGTGGGCGGGCTGGGCCCGATGGCGGGTCAGGCGCATCACTTCCTGAAATACGCCCCCGCGATGGATCCGCCGAACGACCTGCCCTATGCGAAGGACCGCTACCGGAACGAGGTCGCGCGGCTTTACGGCGTGATGGACCGGCGGCTGAGCCAGCACCGCTATCTTGCCGGCGATTTCTACTCGATCGCCGATATGGCCTGCTGGGGCTGGGCGAGCCTTTGGGAGGGGCAGCAGCAAAGCCTCGAGGACAAGCCGCATCTGGCGCGCTGGCTTGCGGAACTCTCGGACCGGCCTGCGGTGCAGCGCGGCCGCGCGCTTGGCGCCGAGAACCGTTCCGACCTCGCGAAGGATCGCGCGGCGCAATCGGTGCTTTTCAAGCGCTAGGCGCCCATGCCCCCCGATCAGCTTGCGCGATCAGGTTTCGGGGGGCTCTTCGCCCTCTTTCGGCAGCGCGTAGCGCTGGAACAGCGGCGCCTGCGCCATGAAGAAACCGAACATCAGGATCGTCAGGCCGAAGGTCTTGAAATTGACCCAGGTCTGATCGGAGAAGTTGCGCCAGATCACCTCATTCGCCACCGCAAGGCCGAGGAAGAGCACGGTCAGCCGCTTCGTCAGGATCATCCAGCCCTCGTGGCGCATCGGGATCGCGTCTTCCATCACCAGCTGCAGCCAGGGCTTTCCGCGCGCGAGGCCAAAGCCCAGCAACCCCGCAAAGATCAGATAGATCAGCGTCGGCTTCGTCTTGAAAAACCGCGGATCGTTGAACCAGATCGAGAGCCCGCCGAAGACGACGACGAGGATCAGCGTCGCGATCTGCATCGGCGCGAGATGGCCGGTCAGCGCCCAGAGCACCGCCATCGAGGCCACCAGCACCGGCACGAAGATCGCCGTCGCCACCACGAAGCCGGAATAATCGGTGCCGAGAATGGTGAACGTATGGCCCTTCAGCTTCACGAAGGCGAGGAAGAACACCAGCAGCGGCCCGAAATCGAGCGCCATCTTCAGCCCCGGCTTGATCTTGCGCTTCTCGGCCATCAGTTACCCCCTGCCAGTTCCACGATCACCGCCCCCGCCGCGATCAGCGCCATCAGCGCCGTGCGCCGCGGTCCGACCTTCTCGCCCAGCACGAGCCACCCGATCAGCGCCGCGAAGACCGTCGAGGTCTCGCGCAGCACCGCGGCCTCGCCCACCCGGTCGAGCCGCGTCGCCATCATGATCGCGCCGAAGGAGAAATAGGCGACGAAAGCGCCAAGAACACCCCTTTTGATCAGCGGCACGAATTCCGAGGCCGGAACGTTGCGCCAGCGCCGCACGGTGAAGAGCGGCATGAACCAGCCGTCGATGAAGAAGAACCAGGCGAGGAAGGTGAACGGATCGGCCGTCGCGCGGATGCCATAGGCGTCATAGGTGGTGTAAAGCGCGACGAAACCGCCGGTGAGCACGGCGAGCGCCAGCGCCGGCCCCATCGTCTCGCGATTCACGGTCACGTGGCGCAGATTGTAAAGCGCAAGCCCGTAGATCCCGCTCAGGAGCACCGCGACCCCGGCCCATTGGCCCGCGTTGAAATGCTCGCCGAAGATCATCCCGGCGCCGATCACGGCAAACAGCGGCCCGGTGCCGCGCACGACGGGGTAAACGACGGTATAGGCGCCGCGCTCGTAGCACATCGCTTGCGAGAGCTTGTAGCCGACATGGATCGCGAAGACGCCGGCGAAGATCGGCCACATATGCGGCTCGGGCCAGGGCACGACGAAAAGCGCGAAGGGCGCGGCGATGATCCCGTAGGAGGCGTCGATCGCCGCGCGGCTCACCCAGGGATCATGGCGCCCCTTTTGCAACGCGCCGAAGAGCGCATGCAGGAAGGCGGCGAGCAGCGCCAGCGCAAGCGCCGCCTGATGTCCCGCTGGCGTGCCCTCGATCGAGGCGATAAGTTCAGTCATCGCAGCCTCTTGCGGAGTGTTCCATGCAGATCCTCGACGCGCTCTGGACCGATCTTGCCGACAGTTTCACCGCGACGCCGCCCTCGGTCGCGACGCTGCGGCTGCTCGCCGCCCTCGCGCTTGGCGGCGCGATCGGGTTTGAGCGCGAATGGCACCACAAGCCCGCGGGCCTGCGCACCCACATGCTGATCTCGGTCGCGGCGGCGCTGTTCGCGCTGATCGCGCTGGAACTGGTGGAAATCTCGCGCACCGAGGGCGCGGCGAGCGGCGCGCGTTCCGACATCGTGCGGCTGATCGGCGCCGTCACCTCGGGCGTGGCCTTTCTCGCCGCGGGCACGATCATCACCGCCGGCGGGCGCGTGCGCGGCCTCACCACCGGGGCGAGCATGTGGCTTGCGGGCGCGGTGGGGCTGTCCTGCGGCACCGGGCGGATCGGCCTTGGCGCGCTCGCCACGCTGATCACCGTCACCGTGCTCTGGGTCTTCCGCCGGATCGAGGAGCGGCTCGAAAGCCCCGCGGCGCGGGCGATGAACGAGGATGCGGACATGCCGCTCACCCCCGACGGCGACGCGCATCGCCGGCATCCGCCCAGCGACCCCATGGCCTGAGCCTCAGCCATCCACCCCGACCAGCGCGCGCGCGAATTCCTCCGGATCGAAAGGCGACAGATCGTCGATCTGTTCGCCCACCCCGATTGCATGGATCGGCAGGCCGAACTTGTCGGCCAAGGCGACCAGCACGCCGCCCTTCGCGGTGCCGTCGAGCTTCGTCATGATGAGGCCCGAGACGTCGGAGATCTTGCGGAAGACCTCGACCTGGTTGAGCGCGTTCTGCCCGGTGGTGGCGTCAAGCACCAGAAGCGTGTTGTGCGGCGCGCTCTCGTCGCGCTTGCGGATCACGCGCACGATCTTGGCCAGTTCCTCCATCAGGTCGGCGCGGTTCTGCAGCCGGCCCGCGGTGTCGATCAGCAGCATGTCGGCGCCGTCGGCCTCCGCCTTCGCCATCGCGTCGAAGGCGAGGCTTGCCGGGTCGGAGCCCTCGGGCGCGGTGAGCACCGGCACCCCGGCGCGCTCGCCCCAGACCTTGAGCTGTTCGACCGCCGCCGCGCGGAAGGTATCGCCCGCGGCGATCACCACCGTCTTGCCGGCGGCGCGCAGCTGCGATGCCAGCTTGCCGATCGTCGTGGTCTTGCCCGAGCCGTTCACGCCGACGACCAGCACCACCTGCGGGCGTTTCGCATAGATCGGCAGCGGCTTTGCCACCGGCTCCATGATCCGCGCGATCTCGGCGGCGAGCAGATCCTTGATCTCGGGCACGGAAAGCCGGCGCCCCATCCGCCCCTCGGCGAGGTTCGCCGAGACGCGCATCGCGGTGTCGACCCCCATGTCGGAGGCGATCAGCAGCTCCTCGAGGCTTTCGAGCATCGCATCGTCGAGCACCCGGCGCGGCGCGTCGGGGGCCGCCGAGCGCCCCATCAGCCGGCCGAAGAAGCCGGGCTTCTTCGCCTCGGGTTCCGCCGCGGGCGCGGGCGCCGGAGCAGGCTCCGGCGCGGGGAGCGCGGGCTGCACCGAAGGCGCCTCGGCGGCGGCTTCGGGCGCGGGGGCGGGTGCTTCGGGCTCCGCGACGGGCGCCTCCTCCTCCGCGCCTTCGGCGACGATCGCCTCGAGCCCTTCCTCGAGCTTCGAGGAGGAGCGGGTCAGGCGCGTTTTGAGCTTGGCGAAGAACGACATCGGAGCCTCCGTTTTCCTTCACCTAATGGATCAACCGGCGGGAGGGAAGAGCGCCGCAGCCAGGATCAGCGCCTGCGCCGGCCAGTAGAGCGCCCAGACCAGATAAGCGGCAGGGCGCCGCAGAACCGGGCCAAGCACGAAAAGCTCGAGCGCGAGGGTGAGGTCGGAGGCGACGAAGACGAGCGCGCCCGCGGTGGCGAGCGGGTGGTCGGGCAGGCCCAGCGCGGCGAGCGCCATCGCGAGGATTACCCCGACATAGGCGGAGACCGGGCCGCGCAAGGCGCCCGCGCGCGGCGCGATCCAAAGGAGCACCGCGCCCCCGAAAAGCGCGACGACCAGCCCCGCCATCGGCGGCGGCGCCCCCGCACCAAGGCGCAGAAACCACAGGGAATAGGCCAGATGCCCCGCCGCAAAAGCCGCCATCCCGGCGAGAAAGGCGCGCTCCCCGGGCCGCGAGAGGAAATAATCGCCGGCCGCGCCGAGGGCGAGCCCGGCGACCACCAGCCCCGGCGCGCCGAGCCCCGCACCGAGAACGGCCAGCGCCGCCACCGATCCGGTCTTCACCGCAGATTTCAGCGCCGAGGGCGGTGCCGCGGCAAAGGCGAAAAGCTGCCAGAGCGCGAGCGCCGCCGCGATCAGGGCCTGCGCCGCGGGAATGATCTGCAAGGGCGCGAACGGGAACAGGGTCATCGCGCAACAGGGCCAGAAAATTCCGCCCCCGTCCAGCGCAGCGCCCTGATCTCGCCGGATTTCCTGCTAGAGTGGCGCGAAAAAGCAGTGACCGAGTGCCATGACCCGAGAGACCGATCCCACCCCCCTTCCCGAGGAGCCCCGGGCGGGCCTGCTCGCCCAGGCGCGCGAGGCTTTCGCCGCGCTTGGCCGGATCGGACGCGACATCCCCGAGGTCGACAGTTTCGCCCTCGTCACCTTCGCGCCGGTGCCGCTGATCGCGCTTGGCGCGGTTTTTGGCGGGATCTGGCCCTGGCTCGCGCTGCTCTGGATCGCGGGGCTGATCTTCGCGCTCGACCGGCTGATCGCACGCGCCGCCCCCGACGCGCCGGAGGGATCGGAGTTTCCCGCCGCCGACGGGCTGAGCGTGGCGCTCGGCCTCACCCATTTCCTGCTGCTCTTCGTCGTGGTCGGCGCGCTTTCGGGCGTCACCGGGATCTCCTGGCCCGCGCGCATCGCGCTTCTGATCGCGACCGGGATGTTCTTCGGCCAGGTCTCCAATTCGAACGCGCATGAGCTGATCCACCGCGCCGACAAGCGGCTCTTCACGCTCGGCAAATGGGTCTATATCTCGCTGCTTTACGGCCATCACACCTCGGCGCACCGGCTGGTGCATCACCGCTTCGTGGCGACGCCGGGCGATCCGAACACCGCGGTGCTCGGCGAAAGCTTCTGGTCCTTCGCGCCGCAAGCCTGGATCGGCGCCTTCCGCGCCGGCTGGGAGATGGAGCGCAACCTGCGCGAGGCGGTGCCCCGTGGCGAGGCGCGGCCGCTGCGCGCGCGGCTCGCGGCGCTCAACCCCTATGTGACCTATGTGCTCGGTGGGCTCTGGTTCGTGGTGCTGATCGGCACGATCTTCGGCCTTTCCGGGGTGATCGCCTATCTCTTTCTGTGCCTTTACGCGCAGATGCAGATCCTGCTCGCCGACTATGTGCAGCACTACGGCCTTCTGCGCCGCGCCCTCGACGAGGAGCGCTACGAGCCGGTGACCGAGGCGCATAGCTGGGACGCGCCCGATCCGGTCTCATCGCTCTTCATGCTGAACGCGCCGCGCCATTCCGACCACCACGCCCACCCGGCGCGCCCCTATCCGGCGCTGCGGCTTGGCGATCTGCGCGCGCCCGGCCGCCCGGTGCTTCCGCGCAGCTTGCCCGCAATGGCGACGCTCGCGCTGATCCCGCCGCTCTGGCACCGGGTGATGGACCACCGCGTGCTCGCGCTGCGCAAAGGCGCGTGATCGGCGCGCCGCGGGCCTTTCCCTTCGCGCGTGGCTCGGGCAGAGTCGCGCGAAGACTGGAGACCGCGATGCGCCTGACCCCGACCCTGCTCTGCCTGCTGCTCGCCACCCCCGCGATCGCGCAGGACGATCTCGGCCCGCCGATGACGGCGGAGCAGTTCGACGCGCGCACGCTTGGCAAGACGATCACCTATTCCGCCGGCGGAGAGCCCTACGGGATCGAGGAATACCGCCCCGGCCACAAGGTGGTCTGGGCCTTCGCCGAGGGCGACTGCCGCGAGGGCGACTGGTTCCAGCAGGGCGATCAGATCTGCTTCGACTATCACGACGAGACCCCGCTGCAATGCTGGATCTTCCGCGACAGCCCCGCGGGCCTCACCGCGCAGTTCCAGGGCGATGCGCAAAGCGAACCGCTGGTCTCGCTCACCGAAAGCGACAAGCCGCTGAACTGCCCCGGCCCCGAGGTCGGCGTCTGATCCGGGCCGCGGCGCCCGCCCCACCGGCAGAGGCGTATTTGGACCAAGAAGAAACGCAGGCGCTTCTTCCTGGTGAAAATACGCACTTTCCCGCTGCGATCCCACGCGCCGGCTCAGAACAGGCTCCCCTGCTCCGGGGGTTCCGCCTTTTTCGCGCGGCGCGGTTTCGGCGCCGGGGCGGCGGGTGACGGCGGCGCGGGCGGCGCGCCCTCGGGCCGGGCGCTGACGCGGCCATCGTGGAACTCGATCTCGAGCCTGGGCGCCTGCGCCGCCTGCGCTGCCTCGGTCACCAGCGCGGCACCCGCGCGCACCACCGCATAGCCGCGCTTCAGCGTCTCGCGATAGCCCAGCGTCGCGCGCATCCGGTCGAGCCGGTCGAGCCGTTCCGTCAGCTGCGCGAGCCGCAGCCGCGGCGCCCGCGCGAGCCGCTCGGTGAGGCTTTCGAGCGCGGCGCGGTCGCGTGCGTTGCGCCGCTCCGCCTCCGCCCGGTTGCGGGCAAGCGCGGGGGCGAGGCGACGGGCGAGCAGATCGAGCCGCCGCCCCTCCTCCGCCAGATAGCGGCGCAGGATCATCGGCGCGATCCGCGCCTCGAGCGGCGCGAAGGCCGCGCGTTTGCGCGCGCTCACCATCCGCAGCGCCGGGCCGAGCCGGTCGGCCATCAGATCGAACCGCTGCCGCGCCGGCGCGGTCAGCGCCTCGGGCCGACCAAGCCCGCGCGACAGATCGCGCAGCCGCTGGCCCTGATAGTCGATCCGCCCGCGCGCGGCCCGCGCCATCCGCGCCTCCGCCTCGGTGATCCGGGCCATCAGCTCGGCCCGCACCGGCACCGCGATTTCCGCGGCCGCGGTGGGGGTGGGCGCGCGCCGGTCGGCGGCGAAGTCGATCAGCGTGGTGTCGGTCTCGTGCCCCACCGCCGAGATCAGCGGAATGCGGCTTTCGGCGGCGGCGCGCACCACCGCCTCCTCGTTGAACCCCCAGAGATCCTCGAGCGAGCCGCCGCCGCGCGCGACGATGATGAGATCGGGGCGCGGCAGCGGCCCGCCCTCGGGCAGCGCGTTGAAGCCGCGGATCGCGGCGGAGACCTCGGGCGCGCAGGCCTGGCCCTGCACCGCCACCGGCCAGATCAGCACCCGGCGCGGAAAACGCTCGCGCAGCCGGTGCAGGATGTCGCGAATGACCGCGCCCGAGGGCGAGGTGACGACGCCGATCACCCCCGGCAGGTAGGGCAGCGCCCGCTTGCGCCCCTCGTCGAAAAGCCCCTCGGCGGCGAGCGCGCGCCGCCGCGCCTCGAGCATCGCCATCAGCGCGCCGGCGCCGGCTGGTTCGACGTCGTCGACGATCAGCTGGTATTTCGACTGGCCCGGGAAGGTGGTGAGCTTGCCGGTCGCGATCACCTCCATCCCCTCCTCGGGGCGGATCTGCATGCGCGCGACCTGCCCCTTCCAGGACACCGCCGCGATCACCGCGCGCTCATCCTTGAGGTCGAAATAAAGATGCCCCGAGGAGGGGCGGCTCACGCGCCCCACCTCGCCGCGCACGCGCACGCGGCCGAACTCGCCCTCGATCACCCGCTTCACCGCGCCGGAGATCTCCGAGACGGTGTAGTCATGGGCATTGCCGCCTTGCGGGGCGGGCTCGTCTTCGAAGATGTCCATCTGCGCCTTGCCTGAATTCCGCTCTGACCTTAGAAGGCGCGCAAGCGAAGGCCAAGGGCCAAGCACCAAGGGGGCGGCGATGAACATTCTCATTCTGGGCGGCGGCGGGCGTGAACATGCGCTTGCCTGGGCGGTGAAGCAGAACCCGAAATGCGACCGGCTGATCGTCGCGCCGGGCAATGCCGGGATCGCGATGCTGGCCGAGGTGGCGGCGATCGACCCCTGCGACAGCGCCGCGGTGCTGGGTTGCGTCGAGGAGAACGCGATCGACTTCGTCATCGTCGGGCCCGAGGCGCCCTTGGCCGCGGGCGTGGCCGATGCGCTGCGCGACGCCGGCATCCTGACCTTCGGCCCCTCGGCGGCGGCGGCGAGGCTCGAGGCCTCGAAGGCCTTCACCAAGGAGGTCTGCGACGCCTGCGGCGCGCCGACGGCAGCCTGGGCGCGGTTCTCGGATGCCACGGCGGCGAAGGATTACGTGCGGGCGCAGGGCGCGCCGATCGTGGTCAAGGCCGACGGCCTTGCCGCGGGCAAGGGCGTGATCGTGGCGATGACGCTTGCCGAGGCGGAGGCCGGCATCGACGAGATCTTCGGCGGCGCTTTCGGCGCGGCCGGCGCCGAGGTGGTGATCGAGGAATTCATGGCGGGCGAGGAGGCGAGCTTCTTCATCCTCTCCGACGGCACCGATGTGCTGCCGGTCGGCACCGCGCAGGATCACAAGCGCGTGGGCGACGGCGACACCGGGCCGAACACCGGCGGCATGGGTGCCTATTCGCCCGCGCCGGTGCTGAGCGCGGCGATCCAGGAGCAGGTGCTGAGCGAGATCGTGCGCCCGACGGTGGCCGAGATGGCGCGCCGCGGCACGCCGTTCCAGGGGGTGCTTTACGCCGGGCTGATGATCGAGAACGGCCGCGCGCGGCTTGTCGAATACAACGTCCGCTTCGGCGATCCGGAATGCCAGGTGCTGATGCAGCGGCTTGGCGCGCAGGCGCTCGACCTGATGCTCGCCTGCGCCGAGGGCCGGCTTGCGCAGGTCCGCGCGCAATGGGCCGATGACCATGCGCTCACCGTGGTGATGGCGGCGCAGGGCTACCCGGGCGCTTACGTCAAGGGCACCGAGATCAGGGGCCTCGACGCGCTCCCCGAGGACAGTTTCCGCATGGTGTTCCACGCCGGCACCGCGGCGCAGGAGGGCAGAATCCTGGCCACCGGGGGCCGGGTGCTGAACGTCACCGCGCGCGGCGCGACGCTCGCCGAGGCGCAAAAGCGCGCTTACGACATGGTCGACGCGATCGACTGGCCGGAAGGGTTCTGCCGGCGCGATATCGGCTGGCGCGCGCTCTGAGCCGACCTGTGGATGGGGGCGCTGCCCCCTCTGCCTGCGGCATTCACCCCCGAGGTATTTTCGGCAAGATGAAAGGGCGGATGTCTTTCATCTTGCCCGAAATACCTCGGGGGGAAGCGAAGCCGGGGGGCAGCGCCCCCCTCCCCGCCTCAGCAGTTCGGCACGTTGACGGCAAGCCCGCCGAGGCTCGTTTCCTTGTAATGTTCGTGCATGTCGCGCCCGGTCTGGCGCATCGTCTCGATCGCCGCGTCGAGCGGCACGAGATGCGTGCCGTCGCCGCGCAGCGCGAGGCTCGCCGCCGAGATCGCCTTGATCGCGCCGAGCCCGTTGCGCTCGATGCAGGGCACCTGCACCAGCCCCTTCACCGGGTCGCAGGTCATGCCGAGGTGATGCTCGAGCGCGATCTCCGCCGCATTCTCGATCTGCTCGGGGGACCCGCCAAGCACCGCCGCCAGTCCCGCCGCCGCCATCGCCGCGGCCGAGCCGACCTCGGCCTGACAGCCGCATTCCGCGCCGGAAATCGAGGCGTTCGTCTTGATGATGCCGCCCACCGCGGCGGCGGTGAGCAAGAACTCGCCCACCCGCGTGGACGACGCCCCCGGCACATGGTCGAGCCAGTAGCGGATCACCGCCGGCACGACGCCCGCCGCACCATTCGTCGGCGCCGTGACCACCTGTCCGCCCGCCGCGTTCTCCTCGTTCACCGCCATCGCGTAGCAGGAAATCCAGTCGTTCACCGTATGCGGCGGGGTGAGGTTCATCCCCCGCTCGGCGAGCAGCGCCTCGTGGATCGCCTTCGCCCGGCGCTTCACCTTGAGGCCGCCGGGCAGGATGCCCTCGCTTTCCAGCCCGCGCGAGAGGCAGCCGTTCATCACCGCCCAGATCCGCGCGAGGCCCGCGTCGATCTCCGCCTCGGAGCGGAACCGCCGCTCGTTGCGCCGCTTCATCTGCGCGATCGTGAGGCCCGATCCATGCGCCATCGTCAGCATCTCGGCCGCCGAGCGGAACGGAAACGGCACCGGCGAGGGCGCCTTCAGCGCGGCGTCATCCACCGCCGCGATCTCCGCTGCGCTCAGCACGAAGCCGCCGCCGATCGAATAATAGGTCTCCTGCGCGATCACGTCGCCCTCGGCGTCGAGCGCCTCGATCTGCATCCCGTTCGCATGGCCGGGCAGCGCCGGGCCGAAGTCGAAGATCAGATCGCGCTCGGGGTCGAAAGCGAGCGGCCCAAGCCCCGGCGGGGTGAGCCGATGCGTCTCCCGGTTCGCCGCCAGCGCCGCCTCGGCCGCCTCGGCCTCATAGGTGTCGGGGGCGAAACCGGCGAGGCCGAGGATCGTCGCGCGATCGGTCGCATGCCCCTTGCCGGTGAAGGCGAGCGAGCCGTAGAGCCGCGCGCGCAGCCCATGCGCCTCGAAGGGCGAGGCGCGCAGCCGCTCGAGAAAGCGCGCGCCCGCCACCATCGGCCCCATCGTATGCGAGGAGGACGGGCCGACCCCCACCTTGAAAATGTCGAAGACGCTCAGAAACATCGTATTCTCCCTGCTGCGCCCAAGATGGCACGCGCCGCGCGGCACGAAAGTGCGAAAGCGACTCTTCGATCCCCAAACGCGCGCCGCGGGATGATTCGCGCTCGCCTGAGCCGCGCGCGCCGTCTATAAGCGGGCCAATCGCCAAGCACCGCCGAAGGAGCCCCTCATGCCCGCCGAACTCTCCCCGATCGACAAGGCGAAATTCGCCGCCGCCCGCCGCGCCGTGGACTTCGTCGAGGACGGGATGAAGGTCGGCCTCGGCACCGGCTCGACCGCGGCCTGGATGGTGCGCTGCCTGGGCGAGCGGGTGCGCGAGGAAGGGCTGCGGCTGACCGGCGTGCCGACCTCGTCGCGCACGGCGGACCTCGCGCGGCAGGTGGGGATCGAGGTCGTCGGCCTCGACGAGGCGAAATGGCTCGACCTCACGATCGACGGCGCCGACGAATTCGACGCGCAGCTCAACCTGATCAAGGGCGGCGGCGGGGCGCTGCTTCAGGAAAAGATCGTCGCCACCGCCTCGGACCAGATGATCGTGATCGCCGACGCGGCGAAGGAAGTGGTGCAGCTTGGCGCCTTCCCGCTGCCCGTCGAGGTGGTGCCCTTCGGCTGGCAGACGACGCGCGCGCTGATCGAGGAGATGCTGGTCTCGATGGACGTGCTGGGCCGGCAGACGACGCTGCGGCTGAATGGCACGCAGCCCTTCGTCACCGACGAGGGCAATTACATCGTCGACCTGCACCTGAACCGGATCGCCAACACCCGCCAGCTCAGCCTGGTGCTGAACCAGATCCCGGGCGTGGTGGAGAACGGGCTTTTCGTCGACATCTGCGACATGGTGATCATCGGCGGTGCCGACGGCAAGGTCGAGATCCGCGACATCAACGAGGGCACGGTGGCGCATGAGCGCATCGACTTCGCCGACGAACCGAACATCTTCTCCGACCTCGACTGAGGTCGGGGCCGCGGCGCGGGGCGTAGGAGTCGCGTGCCGCGGGAAGGTCGGCTTGGAGCCCATGCCTCCAAGATGCGACGCCACGGCCAATGGCCGTTAAGCAGCAATAGCATTGACGCTGCTCCCGTGGGGCCCTACCACTGCTGCCATGGTGAAATCGTTCGTCGCATCGCAGGACTATTATCCTCAGCATCCATAGCTGCGGACCATTCATCATTGGTTTTCCGCTGCCCCTGACAGCGGTCAACATACAATCGACCTTGTGCCGGGCGGCAAACTCAGAGGTCGAAAAATGGACAACAAAAGCAGAAGTCAAAGCACCTCGCTCGGCATAGTGGGGTTTGGTGCTTTCGGACAACTTGCAGCCCTTCATCTTGGCCCGCATTTCGAAATAACCGCCTACGATCCGTCCCGGGACGTTGCAAAGGTCGCGAAGCAACTTGGAGTTCGTCTGGCATCGTTGCACTCAGTCTCGCAGGCTGACGTGATCCTCATTGCGGCACCAGTGGCCTCGTTCGAGCGGGTTGTCAGTGAGATTGCGGTTGCTTGCAAACCTGGCGCGCTGATTGTCGATGTTGGTTCGGTTAAGGTCGTTCCCTCGGAAATCATGCGGCGATTATTACCGAACCATGTGGACATCGTGGCGTCTCACCCGCTGTTCGGCCCTCAGAGTGCCAAGAAAGGAATCGAGGGGCTGAAAATTGCGCTCTGCCCCATTCAGGGAAGACGAGGTTCAAGGCTGGCCGCGTTTTTACGCAAGTCCCTCGGGCTGACGATCATCATGACGACACCGGAAGAACACGACCAGGAAGTAGCGGTTGCCCAAGGGCTCACGCACCTCATCGCCAAAGTGCTCCTGAGAATGGGACCGCTGCCAACGCGCATGACAACGAAGAGCTTTGACTTGTTGTCTGAGGCCATTTCCATGGTTCAACACGATGCGCCAGAGGTATTTGAAGCGATCGAGAAGGCCAACCCCTATGCCGAGGCCGTGCGACGACAGTTTTTTGACTTAGCCGCAAGTTTGAGTGTCGAGCTGGAAACAGCATTGACGGCATCGCCACACAACGGGAACGGACATTGAGGGAGCAACATCCAAGGTACGCTTCGCCCCGCTCAGCGCCCCCGCCGCCTTGCCCCCGGGGGGTGGCGAGGCTAAGTCCTGTCTGCGGTGCCATGCGGGCGCCCTGACGAAAGGACGAGAGATGAGCTTCGACTACGACCTCTTCGTGATCGGCGGCGGTTCGGGCGGGGTGCGCGCGGCGCGGATCGCGGCGGGCTACGGCGCCAGGGTCGCACTGGCCGAGGAATACCGCATGGGCGGCACCTGCGTGATCCGCGGCTGCGTGCCGAAGAAGCTGATGGTCTTCGCCTCCTCCTTCCCCGCCGCGATGACCGAGGCGCGCGCCTATGGCTGGGACGCGCAGATCGGCGCCTTCGACTGGACCGCCTTCCGCGCCAAGCTCGACGCCGAGCTCGACCGGCTCGAAAAAATCTACCGCGCGGGCCAGAACGGCGCCGGCGTCACCGTCTTCGACCAGCGCGCCACCGTGGCCGGCCCGCATGAGATCCGCCTTGCCGACGGCACCGAGGTCTCGGCCAAGCACATCCTCGTCGCCACCGGCGGGCGCCCCTTCGTGCCCGAGTTCGAGGGCGCCGAGCATGTGATGACCTCGAACGAGATCTTCAAGATGGAGGCGCTGCCGAAGCGCATCCTGATCGTCGGCGGCGGCTATATCGCCTGCGAATTCGCCTGTGTCTTCGAGGGGTTGGGCGTCGATGTGACGCTGTGGAACCGCTCGCCGCTCCTGCGCAGCTTCGATCTCGAATGCCGCGATCTGATCGTCGACAAGATGGCCGCGCGCGGCATCGACATCCACACCAACTGCATCGTGCATCGCATCGAGAAGACCGCCGCGGGCCTCGTCGTCGAGGCGGGCGACGGCCGGCGCGAGACCTTCGACGCCGTCGTCTATGCCACCGGGCGGGTGCCCAATACCGAGGGGCTCGGCCTCGAGACCGCGGGCGTCGCGACGGCGCGCAATGGCGCGGTCGAGGTCGACGCCTGGTCGCAGACCAATGTGCCCTCGATCTACGCCGTGGGCGACGTCACCGATCGGGTGAACCTGACCCCGGTCGCGATCCGCGAGGGGCACGCCTTCGCCGATACCGTCTTCGGCGCGACGCCGCGGCAGATGGAGCATGACCTGATCGCCTCGGCCGTCTTCACGCGCCCCGAGTTCGGCACCTGCGGCATGACCGAAGAGGAGGCCTGCAAGCGCGGCGGCGTCGAGATCTACGTCTCGACCTTCCGCCCGATGCGGTCGGCCTTTGCCGGCGCCGACGATCGCGTGCTGATGAAACTGATCGTCTGCACCGAGACGCGCCGCGTTCTGGGCTGTCATATCGTCGCACCCGAGGCGGGCGAAATGATCCAGCTCGCCGCGATCGCGATGAAGATGGGCGCGACGAAGGAACAGTTCGACGCCACCTGCGCGGTGCATCCGACCATGGCCGAGGAGCTGGTGACGATGCGAAATCCGACGCGGCACGGCTAAATCTGACGGAAACGGTTGAATTTACGCATTCAATCCCCACTTCGGCGGGGGTAACGGACGAGAGAGGACAAGATGACGAACGGAGGCCCTTGGGGAGGCGGCGGCGGTGACGACCGCGAACCGCCGCGCAAACCCGGTCAGCGCCGGCCTGGCGAGGGGGCACCGATCCCCGAGATCGAGGAATTCATGAAGAAGGGCACCGAGCAATTGAAGGTGCTGATGGGCGGTCGCGGCAATGGCGGGCGCACCGGCGGCTCGGGCGGCGCACCGAAAGGGCCGGCGATGACGCGCGGCACCATCGGGCTGATCGCGCTGGCGGTCGTCGCGGGCTGGGCCTGGGCGTCCTTTTACACAGTGCAGCAGAACGAGCGCTCGATCGAGCTTCTGTTCGGCAAATATTACGCGACCGGCAATCCCGGCCTGAACTTCGCCCCCTTCCCCGTCGTCAGCGCCGAGGTGATCCCGGTCACCGACGAGCGCACCGTCGACATCGGCACCGGCAAGGGCGGCTCGATGGATAGCGGGCTGATGCTCACCCGCGACCAGAACATCGTCGACATCGAGTTCCAGGTCGTCTGGAACGTCGCCGATCCGGAGAAATTCCTGTTCAACATCAAGGATCCGGAAGACACGATCCGGGCGGTCTCGGAATCGGCGATGCGCGACATCATCGCGCGCTCCGAACTCGCGCCGATCCTCAACCGCGACCGCGGCGTGATCGCCGCCGATCTGCGCGCCGCGGTGCAGGCGACGCTCGACAGCTATGCCGCCGGGATCAATGTCGTGCGCGTCAACTTCAACCGCGCCGACCCGCCGCGCGAGGTGATCGACAGCTTCCGCGACGTGCAGGCCGCCCAGCAGGAGCGCGACAAGCTCGAGAAGGAAGCCGACGCCTATGCCAACAAGGTCACCGCCGGTGCCCGTGGCCAGGCCGCCCAGCTCGAGCAGCAGGCCCAGGCCTATCGCGCCCAGGTGGTGAACGACGCCCAGGGCGAGGCCGCGCGCTTCACCTCGGTCTATGAGGAATACGTCAAGGCGCCCGACGTGACGAAGCGCCGGATGTTCTTCGAGACCATGGGCCAGACGATGGCGAATGTGAACAAGGTGGTGATCGACGAGAAGGCGGGCGCCGTGCCCTATCTGCCGCTCGATCAGCTCCGCCCGAACCCGGCCGGCACCACGACCCAGGGAGGGACCAACTGATGCGCGCGCAATTCCTGATCCCGGCCGCGGTGATCGTCGCCGGCCTCGCGCTCTCGTCGATCTACACCGTGGACGAGCGCGAAAAGGCGCTGGTGCTGCAGTTCGGCGAAGTGAAGACGGTGCGCACCAACCCGGGCATCGGCTTCAAGATCCCGCTGATCCAGCAGGTGGTGAAATACGACGACCGGATCCTGAGCCTGACGACGCAGCCGCTCGAGGTCACCCCGCTCGACGATCGCCGCCTTGTCGTGGACGCCTTCGCGCGCTGGCGCATCACCGATGCGGTGAAGTTCCGCGAGGCGGTCTCGACCGGGGGCGAGACCTTCGCCAAAAGCCGGCTCGACGGCATCCTGAACAACGCGATCCGCGAGGTGATGGGCTCGGTTCCCTCGACCGCGGTGCTGTCGGACGACCGCACCCAGCTGATGAACCGGATCCGCGACATCGCGAAACGCGAGGCGAATGCGCTGGGCGTCGACGTGATCGACGTGCGGCTGACCCGCACCGACCTGCCCGACCAGAACCTCGCCGCCACCTATGAGCGGATGCGGGCCGAGCGCCAGCGCGAGGCGACGGACGAGCGGGCGCGCGGCAACGAGGCGGCGCAGCGCGTGCGCGCCGAGGCCGATCGCAAGGTGGTGGAGCTCGTCTCGGAGGCGCGCAAGCAATCCGAGATCATCCGCGGCGAGGCCGATGCGGAGCGCAACAAGATCTACGCCGAGGCCTATGGCAAGGATGCGTCCTTCTTCACCTTCACCCGGGCGCTGCAATTCTACGCCGAAAGCCTGAAGCCGGGGTCTTCCTCGCTGGTGACGAACCCGGACAGCCTCTATTTCGACTATGACCGGTTCATCAAGTCGCTCGGCCCGGAGGCGGCGGGGAACTGATGTTCACCGCGCTCCTTCTGGGGCTCGGGCTCGTGCTCGTGATCGAGGGGCTGGCGCTTGCGCTGGCCCCTTCGCGCATCGAGGAGGCGCTCGCCTTTCTCGCAAGCCTCGGGCCGGAGCGGCGCCGCGCGCTTGGCCTCGGCGCGGTAGCGGCGGGGGTTTTGCTGCTCTGGCTGCGCCGGAAGTTCGGCTGAGGCCCGGCCGGGGCGGCGGAAAAAGCCCCTTCACCCCGGTCTCACATCGTTTTGAGCCTTTGCGATGGGCTTTCATTTGAACCATCGTGCCCATAGGATTTTAAACGGAGGCAGGCCGGCCCGCCCGGCACGCGGATTTTCGGGAGCGAAGCATGACCAACCACGACCTGACCCTGACCCGGCCCAAGGCCTTCACCCGCGGCAAGCGCCTCGTCGCCACCGTGCTCGGTGCTGCGATGATCTCGACCGCGCTCGCCGTGGCGCCGATGGCGCCCGCCTATGCCCGCGCCGCGCCCGACAGCTTCGCCGATCTCGCGCAGCAGGTCAGCCCCTCGGTGGTGATGATCACCACCTCGACGATGGTCGCCGACAACACCCAGCAGATGCCGATGTTCCCCGATGGCTCGCCCTTCTCGGATCTGTTCAAGGATTTCAACTTCCCCGGCGGCCCGAACGGTCCGCAGGGCCAGCAGGGCCCGGCGCAGAAGCACCGTTCCCAGGCGCTCGGCTCCGGCTTCGTGATCTCGGAGGACGGCTATATCGTCACCAACAACCACGTCATCGAGAATGCCGACGAGATCCAGATCGAGTTCTTCGACGGCTCCACGATGGACGCGAAGCTGATCGGCACCGACCCGAAGACCGACATCGCCCTGCTCAAGGTCGACAGCGACAAGCCGCTGCCCTTCGTGCCCTTCGGCGACAGCGACGCGATGCGCGTCGGCGACTGGGTGATGGCGATGGGCAACCCGCTCGGCCAGGGCTTCTCGGTCTCGGCGGGCATCGTCTCGGCGCGCAACCGCGAGCTTTCGGGCACCTATGACGACTTCCTGCAGA
>NZ_JBFXGV010000009.1:0-84167 GCF_050177655.1 Paenirhodobacter sp. | reverse complement strand
GTCCACCGAGATATGCTCGGAGCCGTCTTCCGATTTCACCACCTTGCCGTCCTTGTCGACCAGCGCGGCAAAGACACCGTCGCCGATCTTGTCGCCCGAGCGCGCGAGCGTGGTGTAGCCGATCGCGTAATCCTGGCCGTTCACGGTGACCTTGTCGGAGGCGAGCACGGCGCGCTTGGCGGCGTCGTCGGCGGCGAAGGGCACGGCGGCGAAGGTGATCTCGCCGGCATGGGCGAGGGCCGGGAAGAGAACGAGCGCGGTAGCTGTCAGCAGATGGCTGCGCAGGGACATGGGAGGACTCCTGTCGGGGTGAATTGATGGCCCCGGCCTAGTGGCCGCGCGCAACAGATCCGTGACACCTCTGCGACGCTTCGGTGAATTGCCTCCCGCCCCTCCTGCCGCGTTGCGGCAGGGCGCGATGCGGCAGTGCGGCGGGTAACGTCGTTGACGCATGCCAGAATGCGAATATCATCATGCGACTATTCATATCGTGCGAAGGGAGGAGCGCATGACCCACGGTCCCCGGCCATTCTGGCCGCCGCTGATGGCTGGCATTTTTCTGGGCCTTGCCCTGCTTCTGACATTCGTGATCACCGGCAACGGGCTTGGCGCCTCGGGCTTCGTGACGCGGCTTGCGGCGGTGGCGACGGATACGGTCGCGCCCGAGGCCACCACCAACAACCCCTATTTCGGCCCCTTCATCCGCGCGGGCGCACCGCTCGCGTCGTGGATCACCTGGGAGGTGATCGGCGTGGTGATCGGCGCCTGGCTCGGCGCGCGCAGCGCCGGGCGCATCGCGGTGAAGGTCGAGCATGGCCCCGGCACGAACAAGCGCACGCGGCTGATCCATGCGGTGCTTGGCGGGCTGCTCGTGGGGTTCGGCGCGCGGCTTGCCCGCGGCTGCACCTCGGGCGTCGGGCTTTCCGGCGGCGCGGTGCTCGCCGTCGCGGGCTTCCTGTTCCTGATCGGCTTCTTCGCGGCCGGCTTCGCGATGTCCTACGTCGTGCGGAGGCAGTGGATATGAGCTTTCCGATCTATGACAGCGGCATCGCGAGCGGTCTGCTCTCGGGGCTGATCTTCGGCTATGTGCTCGAGGCGGCAGGCTTTGGCAGCGCGCGCAAGCTCACCGCGCAATTCACGCTACGGGATTTCTCGGTGATCAAGGTGATGTTCACCGCGGTGGTGGTCTGCGCGGTGGGGCTTTACCTGCTGCAGCTTGCCGGCGTGATCGGGCAGCAGGCGGTCTATATCCCGACCACCTTCTTCTGGGCGATCATCGCTGGCGGCGCGCTGATCGGCGCGGGCTTCGCGATGGGCGGCTATTGCCCGGGCACCTCGGCGGTGGGGCTTGCCTCGGGCCGGATCGACGCGCTGATCTTCGCGATCGGCATGGTCGTCGGCACCATCGCCTTCGCCTGGGTCTATGACCCGCTCAAGGGCTTCTACATGGCGGGCCAGGGGCCACAGGCGCAGACCCTGCCGCAGCTTCTGGGCCTGCCCGAATGGGTGGTGCTCGTCGCGCTCGTGATCTTTGCCGCCCTCGCCTTCCGCCTCGGCTCGATCGTCGAGCGGATGAACGGCGGCCCGCTCACCGCGGCCGAGGTCTGCACCCGCGACGACAGCGAGCCCGCCCCCGCCGCCCATCCGGCGCCGGGCAAATAGCTTTCACCAAGAACCTCAGGGAGGAGAGTTCCGATGAAGACGAAGACCAGAAAGAGCCTGCTGCGCGCGGCGCTGGTGCCGGTGGCGGCGCTGGCGATGGGAGCCGCGACGCCCGCAGCGGTGCGCGCGCAGGCCGCCAACCCCTGCGCCCCCGCGGCGATGCCGGCGAACCCCTGCGCCCCGGCCGCCGCCGCGCCCGCGGCCAATCCCTGCGCGCCCGCGGCGGCCCCCGCTGCCGCTCCGATGCCGAAGGACATGTACGACACCACGGTGAAGGCCGCGCAGGCCCCCTATGGCAACCAGATGCCGAATATCGTCGAGAATTACCTGCGCGCGACGCCCTATATCGGCACCGGCGGCAATCTCGATCCGGCCGGGATCCCGATGCTGAAGCAGATGGGCTTCAAGACGATCATCGACTTCAACACCGACGAACAGGGCGCCGCGGTGCAGGGCCCGATGGTGACGAAGGCGGGGATGACCTACGACCATATCTCGGTGCCGACCGACGCGCCGACGCCCGATCAGGTCGCCGAATTCGCGCGCATCGTCGAGGATCCGGCGAATTACCCGATCCTGATGCATTGCGAATCGGCGAACCGCGTCGGCGCGATGTGGGCGCTCTACCGCGCCTCGAAAGGCGTGCCGAACATGGTCGCGGTCGAGGAGGGCCGCGCGCTCGGGCTGAAGACGAACCGCGAGGCCGCGGTGCGCAAGATGCTCGGCATGCCCGACCTGTGAGACCACGGGGGCCGGCCCGCCCGGCCCCCTTTCGAGGAGCCCCGATGCCCCACGCGACCCTGCGCCTGCCGCCCCCCGATCTTGCCGCGCTGCCGCCCGAGCGGCTCGAGGCGATGCATGACGCCGCCGCGCTTTTGCTCGAGACGCGCGCGGCCTTCGCGCGCTCGGGCACCAGCGTTCTGGGCGAGGTGCTGCGCGATCAGGGCGCCTTCACGATCTGGCAGAATTATCCGCGCGGCGATGTTTTCGACACGGAAAGTCACTGTCACTATTTCTACCATGCGCATACGCCCGAGGAGATGGACCCGGGCGAGAATGGCCATTTTCACATCTTCCTGCGCCCCGAGGAGATCGACCCGAGCCTTGCGCCCTGGGATGTGCCCGGCGCCGCGCCGCTGCCTGCGCCGGGGGCACGTTTCGCCCATCTCTGCGCGATCGGCATGGATGCGCAGGGCGCGCCGACGCGGCTTTTCGTGACCAATGCCTGGGTCACCGGCGAGACGCTCTACCGCGCCACCGATCTCGTGCCGCTGATCGAACGCTTCCGCATCGGTGTCGTGCATCCGAACTGGGCGATCAGCGAGTGGCTCACCGCGGTGGTCGCGCTTTTCGCGCCGCAGATCGAAGCGCTGCTCGGCGCGCGCGATGCGGCGCTCATCGCCGGGCTTGGCCCCGAGGATCGCAGCGCGCAGAACCTCGCCGAGGCGGCGCTCGACATCTCCGCCCAGATCGTGGCGCTGGAAAACGCGCTCGGGCTCTAGGCGACGGAGCGGCGCGCGGCGGGCCAGTCCGCCCCTGCGGGCGCCGCGCCCGCGGCCCAGCCGAGCGGCGAGGCATGCAGCCGCGCCGCAAGCTCCGCCTTCCCCGGCGTCTCGGTCTTGGCGTAAAGCTGCGCGAGATGGCTGCGCACGGTGTTGATCGAGACGCCAAGCTCCGCCGCGATCGCCCCGGGCGCCGCCCCGCGCATCACGCAAAGCGCGACCTGCGCCTCCGCCGGGGTCAGCCCCCAGCCGCATTGCACGAGCGCGAGCCGCGCCGCCTCCCCCGCGCCCTCCCCGCGCAGCACCACGAGCCCGACCGGATTGCCAAGCTGGCGCGCGTGGGTCTCGAGCGCGGGCGGGCGGAAGAAGAAGCCGACCGGCTCCCCCTCCCAGTGCAAAAGCGCACCCTGCGGCGCGAGTGGCCCCTGCCCGCCCGCGACCGAGGCGGCGACGAGCGCCTGCGTCATCCGGTCGAGCTGCATCTGCTCCGAGAGCACCCCCGCCCCCGGCGCAGGCAGATCGCCCGCCAGCCGCGCCAGCACCGTGCCATAACGCACATTGGCGTGGAGCACCTTGCCGCGCCCGTCGATCAGCGCGCAGGCGAGGCCCATCCGCTCCAGCGTCTCGCCCCAGACATCGCCGAGCGCGGCATGGGTCAGGATCTGCTGTTGCAGGCCGAAGGCGCGGTCCCAATGCGGCATCATCCGGCCGAGGAACCGCATCAGCTCCTCCTCCGTGCCCTCGTCGGCGGCAGCGAGGATCCGGGTCAGGATCTCGATCCAGCGGGTCTCGTCCTCGATCCCGGCATAGCAAAGCTCGACGCATTCCTCGGGCGAGAGCACGCCGGGGCGCAGCGTGTCGGGCGCAGCGCGCTCGCGCATCAGCTCCGTCATCGAGCGCGGGCGCGGCAGTTTCAGATCGGAGGCCGCCCCCCCGCCCTGCGCCCAGCCGAGGATCCGCGCCGCAATGCCGAGACGTTCCTCCTCGAGAAAGATCCCGGTGCGCGCGCCGGCCACCCCGCGCGCGCAGACCTCGCGCGCGCCGTGGCGCGTCAGATGGTCGAAGATCGGCCCGCAGAAGGCGCCCGAGCCGGTCATCGGATCGTCCTGCCCGTAGAGGATGAGAAAGCGCGTTTCCGGGTGCAGCCGGTGTCGGCGCGGCCAGGCCCAGGCGGTGGCGAGCCCGTGGAAGATCGCCTGCCAATAGGCGGTCGAGGGCACCGCCCAGCTCAGCGGATCGTCGAGGATCGCGCGGATCACCCCGGCATCGGGCGAGACGACGTCGAGCAGATGGCGCCGGTTCGGCAGCTGCGCGCCGAGATAGCTGTAGATATGGTGCAAAAGCTGCGGATCGGGCGCCTGCGCCGGGCGCAGCCGGGCGCGCGCCGCGGCAAAGGCGGCGCCAAGCCGCGCGAGCGCAGGCTGATTGGGCGGCGGCGCGATCAGCACGATCCGCGCGGCGAGATCGGGCTGCGTCTTCAGCGCCTCGAGCGCGAAGAGCCCGAGGATGTTCGGCACCACGAGCAACCGTTTCTCGAAGGGCACGCCGGCGAAGGCCGCTTCCGCCAGCGCGACGAAATCGCCGCAGGCGGCCCGCCAGCCGCGCGCCCCCTCGAGATGGCCGCGCGGCTGCCCCGGCCCGACCGAGCGGCCATGACCGCGGATATCGCCCGAGGTGACGGTGCAGCCCGCGGCGGCGAGGGCCTCGGCCAGCGGCCGCAACGCGCCCGCGTGCACGACATGGCTGTGGCCGAGGAAGACGTGGAAATCCGCCTCCCCCGCGCCCGGCTCCGGCGTCCAGCGCAGGCCGAAAAGGCTCAGCCCGTCCGGCCGCACCAAGGTGAATTTGCGTTCCATGCGCGCCCCGTTTCCCCTGTCTCCCGGATCCAGAGTTGCGCGCGGGCGCAGGGCTGTCATACTCCAGATGGGGTATCGGCGGAGGCGCAGATGGCAGAGAGCGGAGAAAAGGGCGCGGAAACCCCGCTGGCCGACCAGCGGCTCTTGCTTGCGCCGCAGCCCGATCAGCTCGACCTCGCGGGCGAGATCGACCTCGACACCGATCTCGACATCATCGCCAACACCTTCCGCGCGGTGGTCGACCAGCATGCTTTCGAGGCGATGATCGCAAGCTGGAACGCCAAGCTCGACAAGTCGGGCGGCGACGAGACGGCGGCGCGCGCGCTTTCCGGCCCGCTGCTGCGCCAGCTCGCGCTTGCGCGCCAGGCGATGGAGACGCTCGACATCCCCGCCGACAACGACCCGCTCAACCGCGCGGTGCAGGATGTCGGCGGCCCGGCGGTGGTGCTCTCCCCCGACGGGCGGATCGCGGCGGCGAATGTGCCGGGCGTCGCGGCCTTCGGCGGGCGGCAGGGCACCTTCCTCGAGCGCGCGGTGATCGACCCGCGTTCCGGACCCGATTACGCCGCGCTGCGCCGCGCCGCCAATGCCCGCGGCAACCGCTCGCAGGCGATCCTGCGGATCCTGCCGGCCGACCCCGGGCGCGCCCCCTTCCTCGCCGAGGGCTACCTGCTCGAGGCGCCGGGGCAGGACAAGAGCTTCGTGGTGATCCGCTCGATCGAGATCGACTGGACGGAGGAGGCCGGCGCGCGGCTTGCCACCGCCTTCGGTCTGAGCGAGGCGGAGACCGAGGTCGCGCGGCTGTTCTATGAAACCCGTTCGGTCGAGCGGGTGGCGGCGGCGCGCGGGGTCTCGGTGCTGACCGTGCGCACCCAGATCAAGACGATCCTGGCGAAGACCGAAGCCGGCTCGCAGGCCGATCTGATCCGGCTGCTCGCGATGGTGGCGAGCCGCGCGATCATCGGGCGGCGCGGCGTCACCGCGGCCTGGCGCGACCCGCTCGGCCGCGAGGAGCAGCTGCGCCTGCCCGACGGGCGCGTCGTCGCCTGGACCTGGATGGGGGCGGAGGACGGTACGCCGGCGCTGCTCTCGCGCGGGTTTCCGATGGGGTATCTGTTGCCCGCCGAGGCCGAGGCGCGGCTGCGCGCGGCGGGGGTGAAGCTTTATGCGCTTTCACGCCCGGGCTATGGCAATGCGACGCTCGACCCCGCGCTCGACGCGCTCACCGACAACCTCGTCGCGCTGCGCGCCTTTCTTGCAGCGCGGATCGCGGGGCCGGTGATCGGGGTCGGCACCTCGAACGGGATCGTGCCGCTCCTCGTCGATGCGGCCGAGCGGCCCGGGCGCTATCGCGCGCTGATCGCGATCGGTTACACCGGGGTCTTCGACCGCTCCGGGCTGCAGCGGCTGCCGCTCATCCAGCGCACGATGATGCGGATGGTCACGATCGCGCCCTGGCTCGTCGAGATGATGGCGAAATCGGGCCACCGGATGATGCAGCAGCATGGCGTCGACTGGTATCTCGAGCGCGCCTATCGCACCCGGCCGCGCGACATGGCGACCTATGGCGACCCGAACATGGCGCCGCTTTTGCGCAACGCCTGCGCGCATCTCCTGACCCAGGGGCATACCGCCTTCACCCGCGACCTGATGCTGGCGCGCGCACCGGTCGATGCCACGCTCGACCGGCTTGCGGTGCCGCTCCTTTGGCTCGCACCGACCGAGGACGGGGTCTTCGACGCGGCGCGCTATGCCCGCGTCGAGGCGCGCAACCCGCGGATCCGGATGGAGCCGCTCTCCGGTGCGGCGGAGCTCGCGCTTTATCAGCGCACCGACCGGATCATCGAGGCGATCGTGGCGGCGGCGCGCCCCGCCTAACCGCGGCCCTCGCGCAGATCGGCGAGCAGTTCCGCATCGCTCACCTCGCCCTCGTCGCGGCCGTAAAAGCCGCGCAGGTTGCGCAGCCGGCCGCGGATCCGGGACCAGAGCTCCTCGGGCGTGAGGCGGCTGACGATCCGGTCCTGGGTCATCACATCGCCGAATTCGAGGAAAAATTCCCCGTCCTGCACGAAGATCCGCGTCCAGTCCTCGCGGTTCGAGCCGAGCGAGACTTCCCGGCGCGCCCGCACGATCGCCGCGACCTCGGCGAGAAAGGCGGCGCGGGCGGCCTCGTCAGACGGGGCGCTCATTCCATCCCCTCCCGCACCACCGCGTAATCATGCAGCGGCGCCCGGCGCGAGGCGCGGCAAAGGTCGAGCCGGTAGCTCTCGGCCAGCTCGAACCCCTCCCCCGTCCAGACCCAGAACCGCCCGCCCGGGCAGGGCGCGGCCCGCGCCTCGGCCTTGTCGGAGGCCCAGATCGCCACCGGCTGCGGCCGGCGCGGGGCGGCCGGATCGGCGGGCGGCCCGGGCGGCGCGCCATCGACCCCGATCGAGCCGCCAAACACCAGATCACCATTGTGCAGGATCTCCGGCCGGTCGGTGCCGATCCAGCGCAGCTCCTCCTTGCCGCGCTGCCAGATCACCATCGTGCCCTTCGGCGCGCTCTCCGTCGGGCAGGAGAGCACGGTGATGCGCCAGCCGTTCATCTGGTGCTGGCCCACCATGTCCGGGAACGGATCGAGCTTGCCCTCCGCCACCGGCGGGCAATGGTCCTGCCACAAAAGCGCAGATTCGATCGGGATCTCGGCCTGCCACTCGGGCGGCAGCGGGCGCGGCAGCGGCGCATCGAGCAGCGGCGCGGCGGGCGCCTCGGGCACCACGGCGCCGGGGCCGCGGCGGATGAGCGCACTCGGGCTGCCCTTGCGGCGCTGAAACTCGTCGACCTCGGCAAAGAGCGCGTCGAGCGGGGCCAGATCGACGCCCATCTTCGGCGTGATCCCGGCCTTGCCCAGGCGCTCGACCCGCAGCCGTTCCCCCGAAAGAAGCGCGTCGAGCAGCGCGCCGACCTCGGCCGCGTCGAAACTGTGGAAGGCCCAGCCCTCCATCGCGCCGGCGTCGAGCACGACGGGCAGATCCTCGTCATCGTGGCCGGGCAGCGGCTGGCCGTCGATCGTGACGCGGATCTTCGGCAGGGCATAGGCTTCGTCCTGCGCCGCGTTCGGCCAGTTCTCGCCGGCCAGCACGAGGTCGATCCAGACCGGAGCCCCCGGCCCCGCCATGCGCCAGATCTCGAGGCTGATCTCGGGCAGATCGGTCGCGATCAGGCAATCGCCGCGCGGCGAGCAGTTCACCACCCAGTCGCCGGTCCGCATCGTCAGGCTTTTCCCCGTCGCCTCGGGCAGATCGGCGGGGCGCGGCAGATCGGGATCGGCGACCTGTTCGAGAAAGGCGATGTTCTCGTCGAACGCGTAATTGCCCGGCGCGCCGTAATCCATCCGCACCCGCTCACCAAGCCGCGCCGCCGCGCCGGCGTCGCCGCCCAGCACCAGCGCCCAGGCGAGCAGGCCGAAGCCGTCGATCTGGCGATCGTCGTTTTCCGCCAGAAGCACGCCGTTGAGCGCCGCCCCCGCCGCGATCTCGGCCCAGGCCTCGCGCGCGAAAGGATCGGGGGCGAGGCCGTCGATCCCCGTCGCCCCCTCGCCGAGGGTAAGCGCGATATTGGCGAGCGCGAGCCAGTCGGCCGCCCGGCCCGAAAGCGCGGCGGTGATCTCCTGCCCCTCGAGCGCGGCCTGCCAGCCGGCAAGATCCTCGGGGTCGGTGGCGCGGTCCTCGAAGGCAAGCGCGCGCGGATCGGGCAGGTCGTAGCGATGGGAGAGCGCGCGCCCCTCGGCCAGCAGCGCATCGGCACGCTGCGCGACGCGCGGCATCGTCGCGAGCAGATCGGAAAGATAGGCGCGCAGGCTTGCCGCCGGCGGCAGCTCGGGCGCCTCCTCCGCCGCAAGCGGAAACCCGGCGGACAGCGCGAGCACGGTCCCCAGAACCGCGCCCGGCCGGGAGAGGCGACACAGAGCCCGCCCCCGGAAGAAGCGGCGCACCGCCTCCCCTGCCGCCGTCACACATCCGGACCCCACGCGTCCGAACCCCTTGCATCCTCTCGCCATGCGCTCCCCTCCGGCCGGTCGGCTCAGGCCGCCGCCGCGGGCACTGCCGCGGCCTTCCTGCGGGCGAGCACGAAGAAGCCCACCGCCAGCGCCAGGCCGATGCCGATGATCGCCCCGCCGAGCAGCGGGCGCACCGCAAGCCAGGCGATGCCGATGGTGAGCGGCGCGATCACCAGCGTCAGCACGAGCGCGATCAGCCCGGTGCCCGCCCGCACGAGCGAGCCCGCCACCGGCAGCACGTCGGCAATCACCCCGAAGATCGCAAAGATCGCCTTGAACCCGGCCAGCATAGCAAGAAAACCGCCGATCCGCAGCCCCCAGGTCAACAGCGTGTTCTGCTTCTGCGCCTCGTCGAACATCGCCGCGGCGGGCACCGCCCCCTCGCGGATCATGTAGATCTCGCGCCCGTTCGAGGAGGTCCAGGGCGCGAAGCCGGTGCCGGTGTCGCGCGCCACGACCGAGGCGCTGTCGGCCCGCGCGACGCGGTAGGAGATCCGCAGATCGCCCACCTGCGGCCGCGTCGGGTCATAGCCGATATAGGCGCCCCCCTGCGCAAGCCGGCCGCGACCCGGCGCGCCCAGCGCCGCGGCGATGCGTGCGACCTCGCCCTCGCTCAGCGCAAGCGCCTCGGTCTTGCCGATCCGGGAGACGAAGCCCGCGTCGAGGCTGCGCTGCAAGCCGCCCGCCTCGATCACCCGATCCTCCGAGAAGCTGTCACCCTTGAGCGGCAGCGGCGGGTTCTGGTGCCCGGTCGGGTCGGCGAAATTGCCAGAGGAGATCTCGGAGCCCGACCAGTCCTTCGAATAGCTGTAGCTCGTCACCGTCTCGGTGCCGCCGCCCAGCTTGGTGCGGGTCTCGGATTTCGAGCTTTCCTTCCACTGGTACATCTCGACCACCCGCTCGAGCCGCACCGCGTTGTCGGGCGTGGCGTCGGGAAGGCCGAAGAGCTCGTCGCGCAGCGGCACCGGGGGCGGCGTGACCAGCGTGCCGGTGACATGCACGAGCATCCCGGTGGTATCGAGCGGCGCGCCGTCCGGGCCGGGCACGGTGCCCTCCGCGCCGATGCTGACGACCGCGCCGGCGCCCTCGGTGAGGGCGCGCGCGGTGGTCACCGCCCGCCCCTCGTTCCAGGCCAGCGCGCCGATCGCGGCGATCACGAGCACGAAGCCCCCGCCGATCCCGCCCAGCGCGCCGGTGAGCCGCTTGCCCCAGCTTTCGGTGGTCACTCTGGTGAATTGGTCCGCCATGGTCTGTCCTGTCTGAATGGAAATGGGTCAGGGGCGCGGCAGCGCGGGGCCACCGTCGTCGCGCGCCACGAGATCGTCGAAGATGTTGCGCCCGCCCGGCCCCTCACGATCGAAATTCGAGGGGGTGCAGGGCAGGAAAAGGAGTGGCGACGCGGTGCCCGGGCGCACCAGGCGCACCGCGCCGCCGACGAGGATCGCGCGGGAGAAACGCTCGGTCCGATGCGGGGCGGCATCGGAACCGGCGGCACCCTCGCGCGCCTCGCAGTCGAATTCATCGGGGCCCGCCTGCGTGCAGCGCAGCGTGCCGCGCACGGGGTAGATCGGGCCGCCCGCCTGCGCCGCCTCGATCGTGTTCGGCTTGTGCCCGACGATCAGCCCGTCGGCATAGGCGACCACCGGCATGTTGCCGCATTCGCGGCTGAGCCGCCGGACGAACTCGGGCGTGGCGCGATCGGCGGCATCGCCATCGTCCTGAAACATCGCGTAGATCCCGGGCGGCACCGCCGGCTCGGCCGCGGTCTCGGCCTGCGCGGCCGCGGCCGCGAGCACGGCGCAAAGGATCGGGGTGAAACGGGCGATCGGGCGAAACATGGGAACCTCTTTGATGCGGGCCAGTCTGGGGGAGATCGGAGCCGGCACTCTCATTCGTTTGGATGAGAACCGCGCCAGGCGGCGAGCCACGCGTTCACGCGCGTCACCCAGTGTTCCGCCTCCACCGTGCCCTGGGTCACGCGCCAGACCGGCAGGCGCCGGCCGTCGGCGAGCACGAGCACCGGGCGTTCGGCATCGGCGTAAAGCGGTACGGAGGCGGTCCCCGCAAGCGGGTGGGTCGAGGCCACGCTCTCGCGGTCGATTTCGGCATGGGAGATCTCGGCAAGGGTGAAAACCCGGCGGCTGCGGCCGAAAATGCCGGCCGCGCTGAGCACGAGGCGCCCGGAGGGGCCGTCGCCGTCGATCCGGTCGGTCCGCCCGACCCAGCCAAGCAGCAAAAGCAGCACCAGCGCCATGCCGCCGAAAAGCGCGGTGCCTGCGGGGCGCGGATAGGGGCCAAGCAGGAAGGAGCCCGCCCCAGCGAGCAGCACGAAGATGACGAAGGAGGTCAGCACCACGAGCGCGGTGCGGCGCTTCACGAGGCGCAGGCGCGGCGGGGCGTCGGGAAGGGGCGGCGGATTGGGCGGCATGGTCTTTCCTTTCTGCGGCCAGACTGCCCCGCCCCGCACGCGCCCTTCTCATTCATCCGGATGACGCGGCGGCCGGAGGACGCCACCGCACAGATCCTGTGCGCCCGGGCGCCGCCGCGGGGGGTGTTGCGCGGCCCTCGCGCCGCTTACCTTGGGGACAAGCGAGCGGCCCCGGGCCACCGGCAACCCCGCTCCCCGGAGAGAATGATGAAGAAGATCGGTTTCCTGTCCTTCGGCCATTGGTCGCCCGCGCCCTGGTCGGCGACGCGCACCGCCGGAGATACGCTTGTGCAGTCGATCGAGCTGGCCGCCGCGGCGGAGGAGCTTGGCATCGACGGCGCCTATTTCCGCGTGCACCATTTCGCGCGCCAGCTCGGCTCGCCCTTCCCGCTGCTGGCCGCGGTGGGGGCGCGCACGAAAAAGATCGAGATCGGCACCGCCGTGATCGACATGCGCTATGAAAACCCGTTCTACATGGCCGAGGACGCCGGCGCCGCCGATCTGATTTCGGGCGGGCGGCTGCAGCTGGGCCTGAGCCGCGGTTCGCCCGAGCAGGTGATGGATGGCTGGAAGCATTTCGGCTATCGCCCCGCCGAGGGGCAGTCCGAGGCCGACATGGCGCGCGGCCATGCGCTCACCTTCCTCAAGCTGCTCGAGGGCAAGGGTTTCGCGCAGCCGAACCCACGCCCGATGTTCCCGAACCCGCCGGGCCTTCTGCGCCTCGAACCCCATTCCGAGGGGCTGAAGCGCCGGATCTGGTGGGGCGCGGGCTCGAACGCGACGGCGATCTGGGCGGCCGAACAGGGCATGCACCTGCAAAGCTCGACGCTGAAGGATGACGAGAACGGCAAGCCGTTCCATGTCCAGCAGGCCGAGCAGATCCGCGCCTATCGCGAGGCCTGGAAGGCCGCGGGGCACGAGGGCACGCCGCGGGTTTCGGTCAGCCGCTCGATCTTCGCGCTGATGGACGATCGCGACCGGGACTATTTCGGGCAGGATGGCCGCTCGCGCGACCAGATCGGCTTCATCGACGAGACGCGCTCGATCTTCGGGCGCAGCTACGCCGCCGAACCGGACGTTCTGGTGAAGCAGCTCGCCCAGGACGAGGGCATCGCCGAGGCGGATACGCTGCTTCTGACGATCCCGAACCAGCTGGGGGTGGAGTATAACGTCCATGCGCTCGGCGCGATCCTGACCCACGTCGCCCCGGCGCTCGGCTGGCGCTGACGGAACGGGCGGCGGGAGTTGACACCCGCCGCCCTGCGCGCTCTGACTGGGCCAAGCAAGGAGCGCGCCATGACCCCTGAGATGGAACAGCCCGTCGACCTCTTCGTGATCGGCGGCGGCGTGAACGGCACCGGCATCGCGCGCGACGCGGCGGGGCGCGGGCTTTCGGTCACCTTGGCCGAGATGGGCGATCTCGCGCAGGCGACCTCCTCCGCCTCGACCAAGCTTTTCCACGGCGGGCTGCGCTACCTCGAATATTTCGAGATCCGCCTCGTGCATGAGGCGCTGAAGGAGCGCGAGGTGCTCCTCGTCGCGATGCCGCATATCTCCTGGCCGATGCGCTTCGTGCTGCCCGTCCACCCATCGATGCGGTTCGAAAGCGACACGCCGACCTCGCGGCTGCTTGGCATCTTCATGCCCTGGATGAAGGGGCGGCGCCCGGCCTGGCTGATCCGCCTTGGCCTTTTCATCTATGACAACCTCGGCGGGCGGCGGATCCTGCCCGGCACGCGCAAGCTCGACCTTGCGCGCGATCCGGCCGGGCGCGCGCTCGATCCGAAATTCCGCCGCGCCTATGAGTATTCCGATTGCTGGGTGCAGGATTCGCGCCTCGTCGTGCTCAACGCCCGCGATGCGGCGGCGCGCGGGGCGCACGTGCTCCCCCGCACCCGGGTCACGCAGGCGCAGCGCGAGGGCGATCTGTGGCGCATCACCACCGAGGGGCCGGAGGGCGCGCGCGACCACCTCGCCCGCGCGCTCGTCAATGCCGCGGGCCCCTGGGTCGACATCGTGCTGCGCGAGGCGGTGGGGGCGCGCTCCCCCGCCCATATCCGCCTCGTGCGCGGCTCGCATATCGTCACCCGCAGGCTTTTCGATCACGATCGCTGCTATTTCTTCCAGGGCACCGACGGGCGGATCTGCTTTGCGATCCCCTATGAGCAGGAGTTCACCCTGATCGGCACCACCGATCAGGACAACCCCGGCCCGCCCGATCACCCAAGCTGTTCCGAGGCGGAGGAGGACTATCTCTGCGCCTTCGCCTCGCGCTATTTCGCGCGGGAGGTGACGCGGGCGGATGTGGTCTGGTCCTATTCCGGGGTGCGGCCGCTTTACGACGACGGCGCCTCGAGCGCGACGGCGGCGACGCGCGACTATGTGCTCGCGCTTGACGGGGGCGAAGGCGCGCCGCTGCTGAGCGTCTTTGGCGGCAAGATCACCACCTATCGGCGGCTGGCCGAGCATGCGATGGGCAAGCTCGCCCCCTTCTTCCCCGGGCTGAAGCCCGACTGGACCGCGCGCGTCACCCTGCCCGGCGGCGATTTCGCCCCCGATCAGGTGGGGGCGATGATCGCGCGGCTTGGCGCCGATTATCCGTTCCTGAACCCCGCCGAGGCGCAGCGGCTGATCCGGCATTACGGCACGGAATGTTGGGACATTCTCGGCACGGCGAAGACCCGCGCCGATCTGGGCACGGATTTCGGCGCGGGGCTTTCGGCGGCCGAGGTCGACTGGCTCATTGCGAAGGAATGGGCGATGAGTGCCGAGGACGTGCTCTGGCGGCGCACGAAACTGGGGCTTCGGCTGAGCGGCGAGGAGGCCGCCCGGCTCGAGACCTATATCGCGGAGAAGATCTGAGGGGGGAGCATGGCGCATATTCTGGCGGTGGATCAGGGCACGACCTCGTCGCGCGCGATCCTCTTCGATGCGGCGCTGCGGCCGGTCGCGCAGGAAAGCCGCGAATTTCCGCAGCATTTCCCGCAGCCCGGCTGGGTCGAGCATGAGCCCGAAGATCTGTGGCAGACGGTGCTGATGACCGCGCGCGCCGCGATCGCGAAGGCGGGCGTCGCGCCGCGCGAGATCGCCGCGCTCGGCATCACCAACCAGCGCGAGACGACGCTGCTTTGGGAGCGCGCGACGGGCAAACCGCTCCATCGCGCGATCGTCTGGCAGGACCGGCGCACCGCCGAAGACTGCGCGCGCCTGCGGGCGGAGGGGCTTGAGGAGGAGATCACCGCAAGGACCGGCCTGCTCCTCGATCCCTATTTCTCGGCGACGAAACTGCGCTGGCTGCTCGACACGATCCCGGGCGCGCGGGCGCGGGCCGAGGCGGGCGAGCTTGCCTTCGGCACCGTCGACAGCTGGCTGATCTGGCGGCTCACCGGCGGGGCGCGCCATGTCACCGACGCGACCAATGCGGCGCGCACGATGCTTTACGACATCGCGGCGGGGGAGTGGTCGGAAAGCCTGTGCCGCGCGCTCGATATCCCCATGGCGCTCTTGCCCGAGGTGCTTGATTGCGCGGACGATTTCGGCGTGACCGATCCCGCGCTGCTTGGCGCCGCGATCCCGATCGCCGGGGTGGCGGGCGATCAGCAGGCGGCGACGATCGGGCAGGCCTGTTTCGCGCCGGGGATGATGAAATCGACCTATGGCACCGGCTGTTTCGCGCTCCTGAATACCGGCGAGCGCATGGTGCGCTCGCGCCACCGGATGCTGACGACGCTCGCCTATCGGCTGGGCGGCAAGCCGACCTATGCGCTCGAAGGGGCGATCTTCGTCGCGGGCGCGGTGGTGCAATGGCTGCGCGACGGGCTGGGTCTGATCGGCGCGGCGGCGGAGACGCAGGCACTGGCCGAAGGCGCCGATCCCGCGCAGGGGGTGGTCTTCGTGCCCGCCTTCACCGGGCTCGGCGCGCCTTACTGGCGGCCCGAATGTCGCGGTGCGATCCTTGGCCTTTCCCGCGGCACGACGCGGGCGGAGATCGCACGCGCCGCGCTGGAAAGCGTGGGCTATCAGACGCGCGACCTGCTCGAGGCGATGCGCGCCGACTGGGCCGAAAGCGGCGCAAGCGATGGCGAGACGGTGCTGCGCGTCGATGGCGGGATGACGGCCTCGGACTGGGGGATGCAGTTCCTCGCCGATATCCTCGGCGCGCCGGTTGACCGGCCGACGGTGCTGGAAACCACGGCGAAAGGGGCGGCCTGGCTTGCCGGGCATCACGCCGGGATCTGCCCGGGACCGGAGGAATTCGCGCGCGACTGGAGCCGCGCGCGGCGGTTCGAGCCGCGGATGGCACAGGCCGAGCGCGAGGCCCGCGCCGCGCGCTGGCGCCGGGCGGTCGAGGCGGTGATCGCCTTCGGCTGATCAGCCGGCGAGCACCTTGCGGAACCGTGCGAGCACCACGGCGAAGGCCACGCCCGACATCGCCGCCATCACCCCCATATCGCCCGCGACCGTGCCGATCCCCGCGCCGCGATACAGCACCGATTGCGCGAAGATCACGAAATGCGGGGCCGGCGAGATCGTGCGCATCACCAGCTGCAGCCAGCCGGGCATCGATTCGAGCGGCGTGATCCCGCCCGACAGCAGGATGATGATGACGATCACCGGGATGATCAGCAGCCCGAATTGCCCCATGTTATGGGTGAAGCTCGCGATCAGCAGGCCGAGCGAGCCGATCGCCACGACGTAAAGCGCGGCGCCCAGCGCATAGAGCAGCACCGATCCCGCCACCGGCACCCCCATCAGCCCCTGAATGACGAAGATCAGGCTGGTGACCGAGGCGGCGAGGATCACCATCCCGTTCGCCGCGATCTTCGAGATCACGATCTCATGCGGGCGCACCGGCATCACGAGGACATGCTCGATCGTGCCATGCTCGCGCTCGCGGATCATCGAGGAACCGGAGAGGATCAGCATCAGGATCGTGACGTTGTTCATCAGCTGCATCACCGCGGTGAACCATTCGGTCGTCATGTTCGGGTTGAACCGGGTGCGGAAGACGACGTCGACGAGGCCCGAGCTGGTGGCGTTCGGGGTGAAATAGCGGGTGATCTCCTGGCTCAGGATCTCCTCGAGGAAGGTGGTGCCATTGCCCGCCTGCGCGACGGCGGTCGCATCGACGAGCACCATCAGCGTGGCCTCGCGCCCGGCGCGCAGGTCGCGTTCGAACCCGGCGGGGATCGAGAGTTCCAGCACATAATCCCCCGCGCGCTGCGCCGAGGCCGCCTCGGCGGGCGACAGCAGCGCCGGCTCGTGGAAGAGCGGCATCTGGATCGCGTCGATCAGCCGGCGCGAGAGCGGGCTGTGATCCTCGTCCACCACGGCGACGGAAAGGTCGTGGATATCGGTCTTCGCCGCGTTCGAGACGAGCCAGACCGCCGCGGTGAAGACGTAAAGGATCAGCACGATCATCACCTTGTCGCGGCGGATCGCGCGCAGCTCCTTGCCGGTCAGGCGCCAGATGTTGAGCAGGCTCTGTTTCATCCTAGCGCTCCTGTTTGCGCATCAGCGCCACCGCCGCGAAAAGATAGACGAGGCAGAAGGCGGCGAGCGCGACGGCACCGGAAAGGTTGTCGGCCCAGCCGAAACCCTTGAGGAAGGTGCCGACCGAAAGCGGCTGGAACCAGGCGCCGGGGAAGGAGAGGCCGAGCACCCGCCCCGCGGGGCTGAGCGAGGAGACCGGCACGATCAGCCCCGAGAAGTTCACCGTCGGGATGATCGAGATCACCGCGGTGGCAAAGACCGCCGCGACCTGCGAGCTGGTGAAGGCGGAGACGAGCTGGCCGAAGCCGGTGGTGGCGACGACATAAAGCGCCGCGACGAGAGAGAGCGAGATCAGGCTGCCGCCGATCGGCACGTGGAAAACCGTGAGACCGACCACGATGAGGCACCAGAAACTGAACCAGGAGAGCGCGATATAGGGCAGCTGCTTGCCCACCAGAAACTCGATCCGCCGCACCGGGGTGGAGCGGAAATTCGCGATCGTGCCGGTCTCCTTTTCGCGCACGACGGAGATCGTCGCCATGATCGCGGGGATCAGCATCAGGATCAGCATGAGCAGCGAGGGCACCATCGCATTCGCGCTCTTGAACGCCTGGTTGAAGAGGTAGCGCGTCTCGATCGAGACGGTGGTGGTGTCGGCCACCCCCTCCTCCGCCTTCACCTTGGCGGAGAAATCGTTGAGCAGGCCAAGCGCATAGCCCCGCGCGGTTTCGGCGCGGAAGGGCATCGAGCCGTCGAGGTAAAGCGAGACCTCCGGCACCTCGCCCTGATGCAGCGCCTTGCCGAACCCCTCGGGGATCTCGAGCGCAAGCGCGAGCCCGCCGCCCGCCATCCGCGCATCGAGCGCGCTGGGCGAGGCGAAATCCGCCTGCCGGTCGAATTGCCGGATCGAGCCGAAGGCCTCGATCAGCCGGCGGCTTTCGGTGGTCTGGTCCTGGTCGTCGACGGCAAAGCTCAGCTTGTCGACGTCGAAGGAGATGCCGAAGCCCATGGTGATCATCAGGATGATCGGCCCCACCAGCGCGAAGAAAAGCCGGATCGGGTCGCGCATCAGTTCGAGCGACTCGCGCCAGCTATAGGCCCAGAGCCGGGTGATCGCGGTGGCGAGCGCGCCTTTCGTGCGGGTCTCGGCGGTGTAGACCGGCGCCGCCTCGGTGTCGCCCTCCTCGTCGAGCGCGCCCTCCTGCTCGGAGAGCACGTCGATGAAGGCCGCCTCGAGGCTCTCGGCGCCGCGGCGCGCGGTGATCTCGGCGGGCGGGCCCATGTCGAGCACGCGCCCCGCATGCATCAGCGAAATGCGGTCGCAGCGCTCCGCCTCGTTCATGAAATGGGTCGAGATGAAGATCGTCACGCCCTTGTCGCGGCTGAGCGAAATCAGCTGGCGCCAGAAGGCGTCGCGCGCCACCGGATCGACGCCCGAGGTCGGCTCGTCGAGGATCAGGATCCGCGGCTCGTGGATCATCGCCACGGCGAGCTGCAAGCGCTGGCGGATGCCGAGCGGCAGGCTTTCCGGCATTTCCCCCGCGACATCGGCGAGGTCGAATTCGGTCAGCACCTCGGCGATGCGGGCCGCGCGGCGTTCGGGCGGGATGCGGTAGAGCTTCGCGTGCAGCTCGAGGTTCTGGCGCACGCTGAGCTCGGTATAGAGCGAGAAGCTCTGCGACATGTAGCCGATGCGCAGCCGCGCCTCCATGTCGGAGTTTTCCAGCCGCTCGCCGAACAGCTCGGTGGTGCCCTCGGAGGGCGTGAGCAGGCCGGTCAGCATCTTCATCGTCGTGGTCTTGCCGCAGCCGTTCGAGCCGAGGAAGCCGAAGATCTCCCCCTCCTCGATCTGGAAACTGACGTCGTTGACCGCGGTGAAGGGGCCAAAGCGCATCGTCAGATGCTCGGCCGAGATCGCGATCTTGCCGTGCCCATCCTCGCGCGGGGGCAGGCGCACCGGTTCGTGCGATCCGCGATCGGCCTCGGGCAGGAGCGCGATAAAGGCCTCCTCCAGCGTCGCCGCCCCGGTCTGCGCACGCAGATCGGCGGGCGCGCCCGCGGCGATCACCCGGCCACCGTTCATCGCCGCGAGCCAGTCGAAGCGGTCGGCCTCCTCCATGTAGGCGGTGGCGACGATCACGCTCATCCCCGGGATCTCGCCGCGGATGCGGTCGATCAGATCCCAGAACTGGCGGCGCGACAGCGGGTCGACGCCGGTCGTCGGCTCGTCGAGGATCAGCAGGTCGGGGTCGTGGATCAGCGCCGAGCAGAGGCTGAGCTTCTGCTTCATCCCGCCCGAGAGCTTGCCCGCGGGCCGGTCGGGAAAGGGCGCGAGCCCGGTCGCCTCGAGCAGCATCGCGATGCGCGCGGCGCGCTCCTCCGCGCCCTGCCCGAAGAGCCGGCCGAAGAATTCGAGGTTCTCGCGCACGGTGAGCGTGGGGTAGAGGTTGCGGCCGAGCCCCTGCGGCATATAGGCGACGCGCGGCGCATTGGCGGCGCGCACGCGCGCATCGGCCATGTCGCCGCCCAGCGCGGTGATCTGGCCGCCTTGCAGCTTGCGCACCCCGGCGACGAGCGCGAGCAGCGTCGACTTGCCGACGCCGTCGGGCCCGATCAGCCCGGCCATGCAGCCCGAGGGGATCTCGAGCGTGACGCCGTCGAGCGCCACGGTCTTGCCGTAGCGATGGCGCACCGAGGCGAGCGCGGCGACGGGGGGGCGCGGATCGCTCATCGGATCAGGGCAGCTTCACCGCGAGATCGGCGGGCCAGTCGGCGGTCGGCTCGGAACGCACGAAGCCGATGCCGCGCACGCCGGTCTTCACCACGTCCTGGAATTTCTCGAGCAATTCCCGCGGGATGGAAAGCTTGACGCGGAACACCAGCTCCTCGCGCTCCTGCGTGGTCTCGACGCTTTTGGGCGTGAACTGCGCCTCGGGCGCGATGAAGGTGATGCGCGCGGGCACGACATATTGCGGGATCGGGTCGAGGATCATCCGCGCCTCGTCGCCAAGCGCAAGCTTGCCCACCGTCTTCGCCGGCAGGTAGATGTTCATGTAGACATCGGTGAGGTCAAGCAGCGTGATGACCGGCGTGCCGGCGGCGATCACCTCGCCCGGTTCGTGCAGCCGGTAAAGCACGCGGCCGCGGATCGGCGCCTTGATGGTGAGGTCGGAAAGCGCGATCTCGGCGCGTTTCTCGCTCGCATCGGCGCTGGCGATCAGCGCGTCGCCGTTCTGCACCTGCGCCTTCGCGGTGGCGAGCGCGGCCTCGGCGGCGGTCTTCGCATTGGTGGCGTCGTCGAGCGCGGATTGCGCGGCATGCCCCTCGGCGTGCAGCGTGGTGACGCGGCCGAGCGTCGTCACCGCGACGTCGAGCGCGGATTGCGCCTGCATCACCGCGGCCTCGGCCTGCGCCTTCGAAGCCTTCGCCTGCAGCACCGCGGCCTGCGCCGCGAGCAGCTGCGCCTGCGCGTCGCGATCATCGAGTTTCGCCAGCACCTGCCCGGCCTCGACCGTGTCGCCCTCCTGCGCGTCGACCTCGGTCACGAGCCCCGCGTATTTTCCCGCGACATCGACGCTTTGCGCCTCGATCCTCCCGTTCGACTGGGAGATGCCGACGCGCTCGTCGATGCCCTTGAACCGGTCGATCAGCGCCTGAAAGCCGGTCTCGGCATGCGCCGGCGGCGCGGGCAGCGCAAGCGGCAGCGCCAGCAGGGCGAGCGCGAGGAGACGCGGGACGCGGTGGGGAGAACGCAGGGACAAGGGCAGCTCCTTTGGCGCAGGTTCCGGGCGCGGCCGGCCGGAAAGCCCGGCTGTCGGCAGCACCACTGACCGAATTACGCGCGCCGCGGCAAAAGCCTACGGCGCGATTGTGGAGATCAGATTAAGTCCTGCGCCGAGGGGAGGTCAATCGAGGGCGGGCATGACGCTGCGGCGCAGCGGGCGGGGCAGGATCACGATCGCGCGCCCTGCCCCACCGCTGTCATTCGCGGCTCAGCGCCACCACCGGGTCGAGCTTCGCCGCCGCGCGCGCCGGCAGGAAGCCGAAGGTGATGCCGATCAGCGTCGAGGAGAGGAAGGCGATCACGATCGCGGTGGCGGAGAAGCTCAGCTGCGCCGAGCTGTAGAGCGCCTCGACCACCCAGCCGCCCGCAAGCGCGCCGAGGATGCCGAGCACGCCACCGACAAGGCAGACGAGCACCGCCTCGATCAGGAACTGCGCCACGATATCCGAGCGCCGCGCCCCGATCGCGATGCGCACGCCGATCTCCTTCGTGCGCTCGGTCACCGAGACGAGCATGATGTTCATCACCCCGATCCCGCCCACGATCAGCGAGATCACCGCGATCATCGCGACGAGCAGCGTCAGCGTCTGCGTCGTCGAGGTGATCGTCTCGCGGATCGTGTCGCTGTTGACGAGGAAGAAATCCTTGGTGCCGTGGCGCTTCATCATCAGCGCGGTGATATCGGCCTGCGCGGTGGTCATGTCGGTGCCGTCGTCGACCCGGACCTCGATGCTGTCGAGGTGGTCCTGCCCCGAAAGCCGCGCCATCGCGGTGGTATAGGGCACCCAGACGTAAAGCGAGGAGGGGCCGAAGGTGGCCCCGGTCGAACGCACGAGGCCGATCACCCGCACCGGAACGTGGTTCAGGAGCAGCACCTGCCCGACCGGATCGGTGCCGTCGGGGAAGAAGGTGTCGCGCGTGTCCTCGTCGATCACCGCGACCTGATCGCGGGCGGTGACCTCCTCCTCGCCGAAGGTGCTGCCCTCGACGGTGACATAATTGTGCACCGCGAAATAATCGCCGCTCACCCCGTTCACCTGCGCGGTGGCCGAGGTGCTGCCCTGCACCACCGTGTAGCTGTTCGAGACCGCGGGCGAGACGCTCGCCGCGAAGCTTTCCAGCCGCAGCGCATCCGCATCCGAAGGCACCAGCGTCTCGATCCGGTTCGCGTCGCGCTGGCCGAAGCCCGAGCCCGCGCGCACGGTGATCGTGTTGGTGCCGAGCGAGGAGATGTTCGAAAGCACCTTCTGCTGCGAGCCGGAGCCGAGCGCGACGACGAGCACCACCGAGGCGATGCCGATGATGATGCCGAGCATCGTCAGCATCGAGCGCACCCGATGCGCGACGAGCGCCTTGACCGACATCACCGCCGCCTCGCGCATCCGCCGCAGCCCCGCGCCGAAGCCCGCGCGCGCGGCGGGATGCGCGATCGGCGGCACGGCGCCGACCTCGCTGCCGTCGGGGCGGCTGTCGGAGGTGATGCGCCCGTCGCTGATCTCGATCGTGCGATGGGCATGGGCGGCGACGCCCGGGTCATGGGTGACCATCACGATGGTATGGCCGCGCCGGTTGAGGTCGAGCAGAAGCTCGATCAGCTCGGCCGAGCTTTTGGTGTCGAGCGCGCCGGTCGGCTCGTCGGCAAGGATCACCTCGCCGCCGTTCATCAGCGCGCGCGCGACGGAAACGCGCTGCTGCTGGCCGCCCGAAAGCTGCCCCGGCCGGTGGTCGAGCCGTTCGGCGAGGCCGAGCCGGTCGAGCAGTTCGGTCGCCCGGGTCCGGCGTTCGCCGCGCGCCGCGCCGGCATAGATCGCCGGCACCTCGACATTGCCCACCGCGTCGAGATCGGGGAGCAGCTGGTAACGCTGGAAGATGAAGCCGAAATGCTCGCGGCGCAGCTGCGCGAGCGCGTCGGGGCCGAGCGCCTCGACATCCTGCCCGGCAAAGCGGTAGCTGCCCGAGCTTGGCCGGTCGAGGCAGCCGAGGATGTTCATCAGCGTCGACTTGCCGGAGCCGGAGGCGCCGATGATCGCCACCATCTCGCCCGGCCAGATGTCGATGTCGACGTCGCGCAGGACGGTGATCTCCTCTTCCCCCGCGGGGAAGCTGCGCGAGATGCCGCGCGCCGAAATCAGCGGTTCGGTCATCTCAGAGCCCCATCGGCGGCGGCATGCCGTTGTTGCTGCTTGTGGTCGCGGCGGCGACCTTGGTGCCGGTCACGACCTCCTCGCCCGCGCTCAGGCCGGAGCGGATCTCGGCGGTGACCTTGTCGTCGAGCCCGACCTCGACGGCGCGGGTCTCGCGCGTGGCGGTCTTCGGATCCCAGACCTGGACGGTATAGCCCTCGGCCCCCTTGCTCAGCGCCGCAGCCGGCACGGTCAGCACGTTCTCGGCGCGGTCGAGCACGATCGAGACCTCCGCGGTCATGCCGATGCGCAGCAGGTGATCGGGGTTGTCGACCTCGAGCAGGCCGTTGAAATAGATCGCCTCGTCGGTCGAGATCGTGTCGCTGTCCTCGATCTCGGAGGGCGCGGGTTCGACCTCGCGCACGGTGGCGTGGAAGGCGTGGTCAGGCTCGCCCAGGATGGTGAAGCTGACGTCTTGGCCGGGTTTCACATGCACCACATCTGCCTCGGAGATCTCCGCCTTCACCACCATCTTGTCGAGATTGGCGAGTTTGACGATGGTCGGCGCCGATTGCGTGGCGTTCACCGTCTGGCCCTGTTTCACCACCACCGCGACCACCGTGCCGTCGATCGGCGCGGTGATCTTGGTGCGGTCGAGCGCGATCTGCGCGGTCGAGACGGTGACCTCGGCGCTCGATTTCTGTGCCGCGAGCGCGGCGAGATCGGCCTTGTAGACATCGACATCGGCCTGCGCCGTCTCGAGATCCTCCTGCGAGGTGTAGCTTTGCTGTTGCAGCCGCGCCTGGCGTTCGAGGGTCAGCTCCGCCTTCTTCAGATTGGCCTGTTTCGCGGCGATCTGCGCCTCGATATTGGCGAGCGCGGCCTTCGCGAGCAGCACGTCATTCTCCTGATCCTGGCTGTCGATCTGCGCGATCAGATCGCCCGCCTTGACGTCCTGGCCGAGGCTGACGGCCAGGGTCTCGATCTGGCCCGAGACCCGCGCGCCGACGGAGACCAGCGTCTGCGCCTCGATCTGGCCGGAGGCGAGCACGGTCTCCTCGACGGTGCCGAGCGCGACCTTCGCCGTCGTCGGCACGCTTGGCGTGCTGTCCGAACTGTAGCGCGTCCAGCCCCACCAACCCGCCCCGAGAAGGGCGAGGACGATCAGGATGCGGGTGAAGATCTTCATGGCCTGGCTTTCCGTCTGCTCTTGTTCCGAACAGATGGTACGGGGCGGGCGCGACTTTCCGTCGCCCCTGACGTTACGTAAAGCCACGGGACCGAACCGCCGGTTCAGCCCGCCGCCACCAGATGCCCGCCGCCGATGTCGCGCAGCTCGACCCGCGCGGGCCCCTGCCCCAGCGGATGGATCGGGCTTGGCACCTCGCCCGTGAGCCGCGGCGCGGGGGCGCGCTGATGCGTCGGGTCGGGCACCGGCACCGCCGCGATCAGCCGCTTCGTGTAGGCGTGCTGCGGGGCGCCGAAGATCTGCGCGCGCGTGCCCATCTCGACGATCTGTCCGAGGTACATCACCGCCAGCCGGTCGGCGATGTTCTCGACCACCGCCATGTCGTGGCTGATGAAGAGATAGGCGATGCCGAATTCGCGTTTCAGCGCCTCGAGCAGGTCGAGCACCCGCGCCTGCACCGAGACGTCGAGCGCCGAGGTGCTCTCGTCGCAGATGATGAGCTTCGGGTTCAGCGCAAGGGCGCGCGCGATGCAGATGCGCTGCCGCTGCCCGCCGGAGAACTCGTGCGGGTAACGGTCGAGCGCCTCGGCGGGCAGGCCGACGCGGGCAAAAAGATCGGCGGCGCGGGCGCGGCGTTCGGGCTCGGAGCCGATGCCGTGGATCACCAGCGGCTCGGCCACCGCCGCCCCCACCCGCATCCGCGGATCAAGCGCGGCCATCGGATCCTGAAACACGATCTGCACGTCGCGGCGCAGCGCGCGCCGCCCGGCGGCGTCGAGCCCGCCCATGGTGCGCCCGGCAACCTCGAGATGCCCCTCATGCGGCACGAGCCCGGCGATCGCGCGCGCGATCGTCGACTTGCCGCAACCGGATTCGCCCACGAGCGCGAAGGTCTCGCCCGCGCGGATCTCGAAGCTCACATGTTCGACCGCATGCACGCGATGGGTGACGCGGCCCAAAAGCCCGCCACGGATGTCGAAACGCACGTCGAGCTGATGCAGCCGCGCGACGAGCGGCGGCCGCGTCTCGGGCGCGGGCGGCGCGGGCGTGGTGCCGTCGCCCATCCGCGGCACCGCGGCCAGAAGCTCGCGGGTATAGGCGGCGCGGGGCGCGGCGAAGATCTCGCGGATCGGCCCCTCCTCGACGCGCTTGCCCGCGCGCATCACGATCACCCGGTCCGCCATCTCGGCGACGACGCCCATGTCATGGGTGATCAGGATGATCGCCGTGCCCATCTCGCGCTGCAGATCGCGCAGAAGGTCCAGCACCTCGCGCTGCACCGTCACGTCGAGCGCGGTGGTCGGCTCGTCGGCGATCAGCACGTCGGGTTTCAGCGCCAGCGCCATCGCGATCATCACGCGCTGACGCATGCCGCCCGAAAGCTCATGCGGATATTGCGAAAGCCGCCGCTCCGGCTGCGCGATGCGCACCGATTGCAGCGCGGCGAGCGCCTGCGCGCGAGCCTCGGTGTGGCTCAGCGCCTCGTGTTCGCGCAGCGCCTCGATCAGCTGCGCGCCGATCGTCATCACCGGGTTGAGCGAGGTCATCGGCTCCTGAAAGATCATCGCGATCCGGTTGCCGCGGATCCGCCGTAGCCCGGATTCGGGCAGCGCAAGCAGATCGGCGCCGCCGAACAGCACCCGCCCCGCCGAGGCGCGCACCGCAGGCGGCGGCAAAAGCCCCATGATCGCGAGCGAGGTGATCGACTTGCCCGAGCCGCTCTCGCCCGCGATCGCAAGCGTCTCGCCCCGGGCGAGCGTGAAGGAGAGATCCTCGACGAGCGGCCGCTCGGCGCCATTCGCGCGCACCGAGACGGTCAGCCCCTCGACCGAGAGCACCGGGGCGGCGCCCGCCCCGGCCGGATGCAGCGCGTCGCTCATTCGAAGACGGCGCGCGGGAAGTAGAAGCTGACGACCCAGTTCGGCATGTCGACGATCTCGGAGATCCGCAGATCGCCGCAGGTCGAGGCGAGCATATAGGCCTCGACCGCCGCCATGCCGCGCGTCGCGCAGAGGTGGTCAACCATGTAGGAAACCGCATCGCGCGCGGCCGACATCAGGTCGGGGCCGATGCCGGTCGTCACCTCGTAGCCCTTGGCGTCGAGATGGCGCGTGACCGGGCCCGGCGTCTCGAACCGCGGCCGGGGCAGGTTCGCGCCCTTCACGAGATCGAAGGTCAGCGTGACATCCATCGGGCTTTCGATCGCGGTGCCGCAGATCTCGCCATCGCCCTGCGCGGCGTGGGTGTCGCCCACCGAAAAGAGCGCCCCCGCCACCTCGACCGGCAGCCAGAGCGTCGAACCGGTGGCGAGGTCGCGGATGTCCATGTTGCCGCCGACGCGGCGCGGCGGCACCACCGAATGCAGCCCGGGTTCGGCGAGCGCATTGCCGATCGTGCCGGTGAAGGGCTTGAGCGGCACGCGCCCCTCCTTCGACCACATCGCCGGGGTGAGCGTTGCCGGATCGAAGGACCAGTTGATCAGCGCGGGATCGGTGAACTGATCGGCGAGCAGGCCGAAGCCCGGGATATTCGCCGTCCAGCCCCAGCCCCGGCCCTCGCGCGGCTGCGGGGCGAAGCCCTCGAAGGTGATCTTGAGCGCATCGCCGGGCTCCGCGCCCTCGATATAGACCGGGCCCGAGACCGGGTTGATCTTGCCGAAATCGAGCACGGCGACATCGGCGACGGTCGAATGCGGGCCAAGCTGGCCCGCAGAACTGTCATGACATTTGAAGAGGATCGTCGATCCCGGCGCCACACGCTCGGCCGGGACGAGCGCGTTGTCCCAGCCGAAGTGATGTTGCGCCGCGTGGATGGTGTAGTTGCAGGCCTTGCACATGATCTTACTCGGTGACGTAGACGTAGTCGTAGTTGACGGGGATCGAGACCGGATCGACGTAAAGCGCATCCGCCCCGCCCATCCGTTCCGATTTCATCGTGTAGCGTTCCTCGTTGAAGACCGGCACCCAGGGCGCATCCGCCATCACCTTCTGATAGACGTCGGACCACATCGCGAGCCGCGCGGGATCGGCCGGATCCTTGAAGCTGTCGGCCTTCACCGCCTCTTCGTCGAGCGTCGCGTTGCAGTATTTCGACCAGTTCCAGCCGCCCTCGACCGCGCCGGCGCAACCGAGGATCGGGCCGTAGAAGTTCGAGGGATCGGGGAAGTCGGCGATCCAGGCCATGCCGCCCGACCAGATCATCGGCGCGGTGCCAGCGCCGCCGGCCTCGATCACATTCGCCTGGGCGAGCGACTTGATCGACGCCTTGATGCCGATCGCCGAGAGATCCTGCTGGATCGCCTGGGCGATGCGCGGGTTCGGGTCGGTGTTCATGACGTAAAGCTCGGTCGAGAAGCCGTCCTTCAGCCCCGCCTCGGCCAGCAGCTTCTTCGCCCCTTCGACGTCATAGGCATAGCCCGCATAGCCCTCGGTATAGCCCGGCATCGAGGGCGGCAGCGGCTGGGTCGCGGGCTTCGCGCGGCCGTTGATGATCTGCACGATGCGATCCTTGTTGATCGCCATGTTCACCGCCTTGCGGACCTCGAGCTTGTCGAAGGGGGCGGTCTTCACGTTGAGGGTGATGTAGCCGGTGTGCAGCTGCCCGCCCTCGACCACGCGCGCGGCCTGCGCCGGATCGGCCATCACCTCGGTGAATTTCGCCGGCGGAATGCCGTCGCCGGGGACGTCGACCTCGCCCTTCTGCAGCCGCAGCAGCGCGACGATCGGCTCCTGCCCGACCTCGAAGGTCACGCCGTCGAGATAGGGCACGCCCGGGCGCCAGTAATCGGCGTTCTTCTCGAAGACGAGGCGCTGGCCGATCGTCCATTCCGCCAGCTTGAAGGCGCCGGTGCCGACCGGATGCTTGCCGAAATCGCCCGCGGCGGCATCGACCGCCTCCTTCGGCACGACCGAGGCGAAGTTGAGCGCCATCACATGCAGGAAGGTCGCGTCGGGGCGGGAAAGCGTGATCTGCACGGTGAGCGGGTCGAGCACCTTGATGCCCTCGAGCCCCTTCACGGAACCATCCGCCACCTTTTCATAGCCGACGATCGAGCCGAAGAACCCCGCGCCCGGCGATTGCGTCGCCGGATCGGTGACGCGGTCGAGCGAATATTTCACGTCGTCAGCCACCATCTCGCGGCCGTTGTGGAACTTCACGCCCTTGCGCAGGTGGAAGGTATAGGTCAGCCCGTCTTCCGAGAGGTCATAGCTTTCGGCAAGCCCCGGGCGCAGCTCGGTGGTGCCGGGGACGTAATCCATCAGCCCGTCGAAGAGCGATTTGATCATCGACCAGTTCTGCCAGTCGTAGCCGATCGCCGGATCGAGCGTGGCGACGTCATCCTTGTAGGTGATGGTGATGGTCCCGCCCGGTTTCGCGTTCGGATCGGGGGTGTAGTCGGCAGCGACGGCGGGCAGAGCGAGGCTCAGCACGAGCGCGGTGGAGGCAAGCCATTTCTTCATCTTCTCTCTCCTGTCGGTTCTTGTTCGGTGTCCGTGAGTGGTGTCGTGAGTGGTGGTCAGGGAAATCAGCGCAAACGAATGCGGGGGTCGATGAATGGGGTGACGAGATCGGCAGCCAGGTTGCCCAGCACGATCGCGGTGGCGGAAACGAGGGTGACGCCCATGATGATCGGAATGTCGACGCGCTGGATCGCCTGCCAGGCGAGCTGGCCGATGCCGGGCCAGCCGAAGACGCTTTCGACCACCACGATGCCGCCCATGAAAACGCCGATGTCGATGCCGATCATCGCGACGATCGGCAGGATGGCGTTCGGCAGCGCATGGCGCAGCACGACGCGGGCGCGGCTGAGCCCCTTTGCCCGCGCGGTGCGGATGTAATCGGCGCGCAAGACGTCGATCATCGCCGAGCGCATCATGCGCGAATACCAGCCGGACCCGAGGATGCCGAGGGTGAGCGCGGGCAGCACCAGATGCGCCGCCGTGCCATAGCCCGAGATCGGAAACCATCCAAGCTTCACCGCGAAGACGTAGAGGAGCAGCAGCCCGACCACGAATTGCGGGGCGGAGACGGCGACGAAACTGCCGACCATCAGGCTTTGATCCAGCGCCGATCCCCGGCGCAGCGCGGCGATCACGCCGAGGCTGAGGCCGATCACCAGCTCGCAGAGGATCCCCCCCGCCATGAGCAGAAGCGAGGCCGGCAGCCGCGCACCGATCAGCGTCGCGACATCGGTCTTTTGCAGGTAGGAATGGCCGAGATCGCCATGCGTCAGCCCGATCAGGTAATGGCCAAACTGCACGAGGAAGGGCCGGTCGAGGCCCAGCTGATGGCGGATATTCTCCACCACCTGCGGCGTCGCCGAGCGCCCGGCGATCTGGCGCACCGGATCGGCCGGCAGGACGTAAAGCAGGAAGAAGGTGATCGCCGCGACGCCCAAGAGGATCAGGAAGGCCGCGACGAGGCGCCGGATCAGATAGGCTGCCATCACTCCGCCCCCCTCTGCGTCGGATCGAGCACGTCGCGCAGCGCGTCGCCCACGAGGTTGAAGGCGAGTGCGAGGGCAAGGATCGCGGCCCCCGGGATGAAAACGAGCCAGGGCGCCGCCTGAAAATAGGTCTGGTTCTCGAAGATGATATTGCCCCAGCTGGGCGTCGGCGGCTGCACCCCCACGCCGAGATAGCTCAGCGTCGCCTCCAAGAGCACCGTGGTCGAGATGCCGAGCGTGCCCCAGACGATGATCATCGGCACCAGATGCGGCAGGATATGGCGGAAGAGGATGCGCGGCGTCGAGGCGCCGAGGCTGCGCTCGGCCGCGATGAACTCGCGTTCCGACAGCGCCGTCGTCTCGGTATAGATCACCCGCGCCGTCTGCACCCAGTTCACGAAGGCGATCACCATGGCGACGATCCAGAGCGAGGGGGTGAAGATCGCGGCGAGGCAAATGGCGAGCAGCAGCGCCGGGAAAGCCATCATCAGATCGGTGAAGCGCATCAGCACGGCGCCGATCCAGCCGCGGAAGAAGCCCGCGGTGACACCGATCAGCGTGCCGATGAGGAGCGCCGCGCCATTCGCGACGACGCCGATGATGAGCGAGGTGCGCGCGCCGTAAAGCATCCGCGAAAAGAGATCGCGGCCCAGCAGATCGGTGCCGAAGAGGAAGGTGGCATTGGGCGCGAGCGGCGCGCCCTCGAGCGTGAGCCCGTCGAAAAGCTGCTCCTCCGGCGGATGCGGCGCGAGCCAGGGCGCGCAGAGGGCGCCGGCGACGACGAGCGCGATCAGCGCGAGGCCGAACAGCGCGAGCTTGCGCCGCATCAGCCGCGCGAATGCGCCCGCCGGGCGCGCGGCGGGGGAGGTGGTCGCGTCAGTCATGGTCCTGCCCTTTCGCCGGCGGCAGCGGGCGCGCGCCCGCGACAAGCCGCTCGGCGGCTTCCTCGAAGCTGATGCGCCAGGCCATCGCCATCCGGCGCAGCTGCGCATAGGCCTCGTCCTCGGTCTTGCCGAGCCCCATCAGCGCGGCGATCGCGCGCACCACGGTCTGGCGCTGGTCGAGCCGCTGGCGCAGCGCCGCGATCTCGGCGCCAAGCGCCTGGCGCGCGTCGAAGGCCGAGCGCGCGATCAGCAGCGCGGCATAGGCGCCCGAGCCGCCGACGGGTTTGAGCATCTGCGCATCGGCCCCGGCATTGAGCGCCCATTCGACACGGCCCGGCGCCTCGGAGCCGATCAGCGCGATGATCGGCATCGGCGGCTCGCCCGCGGGCCAGGGGAACTGCCCGTCATGGCCAAGATCGGCATCGAAGAAGATGAAATCGGCGCCGAGCGCCGAGGGCGGCAGATCGGGCCAGCATTGCTCGACCACAAGGCCGATCGCGGTGAGCTGGCGTTCGAGCGCCTGCACCGTCGGATGGGGCCGGTGCAGCACGATCGCGCGCGCCCCGCCCAGATGCTGGGTCCGCACCCGCCGCTTCATGGCACCACCCGCAGCATCGGCGTCGGCAGCGTCACCTCGCGCCCGCGGGCGAGGTAGGGATCGGCGGCGACGGGGCCGAAATCCTTCACCACCTCGAAGGCGCCGCCGCGCACCTGCGCGATCAGCGCGGGCAGCGTGGTGTGATGGGTCTTCGGGTCGATGCCGGTCGCCGCGCCGGCCTCGGAGGCCAGCAGTTCGGTGATCGGCAGATCCTCGGCCCCCGGGCGACCATTGAGCATCGAGGCCAGCATCCAGACCGCGGCATGGGCCGAGGCCTCGTGCGAGGAGCCGAAATTGCCCTTGCGCACGCCGGTCCTGGCGCCGCGGAAATAGGGGCCCGCCGCGATCAGCCCCTCCGCCGCCGCGCCGCCGATCGCCGGCAGCTCGCATTCGGTGAGGTTGCACGAAAGCACCGGGCAGGTCTCGGGGCGGAAATGCGCGTCCTCCTGCCCGAGCCGCGCGATCGCCGCGAGGAAGGCGTATTGCGAGGGGCCGATCAGCGAATTGAGGATGAAATCGGGGCGGGTGACGCGGATTTCCTCGATCAGCCGGGCGATCTCGGTCGCGCCGAGCGGGATGTAGCGCTCGCCCAGCACCTCGCCGCCCGCGCCGGAGATCACCTCGCGCGCGAGGCGATTCATCTCCCAGCCCCAGATGTAGTTCGAACCGGTGAGATAGCCGCGCCGGCCAAAGCTCGCGAAGGTCCAGGCGAGGAGCGGCAACAGGTGCTGGTTCGGGCAGGCATGGGTGTAAACGACGTGATCGCAGGCCTCGAACCCCTCGTAGGGCACCGGATACCAGAGCGTACCGCCGCGATGTTCGAGCGTCGGGATCACCTCCTTGCGGCTCCACGAGGTCACGCAGCCGACGACATGGCGCGCGCCGCTCTGCGTCAGGATCTCGTCGCACATCGGGCCGTAGAGGTCGATATTGCCGCCCGGGTCGCGCTCCACCGGCACGAAGGCGAGATCGAGCGCGGGATCGGCATTGACCTCGGCCACCGCGCCGAGCACGCCGGTCCGGCAGGCCTCGGAGATCAGCGAATAGCTCCCCGAACGGGAGTAGAGCAGGCCGAGGTCGATGCGTCGTTTCATGGGGCCCCAAAACGAAAAAGCCCCGCCTCGATCCGGGAATGGGATCGAGAATCGGGGCTCGGTTGCCGATATGATGGGGGCAGGATCGCGGCGCATCCGGGGGGCTGTCAATGCAAGCCCCCGAGACCTGTCCGAAAGACGGGGTAATGCGGGATGACGTCGCCCATGATTTGGGCGGCACGAGGGAATTCGCACAATATCGCGCCACACTTTGCCCGGAGCGGGCCAAAAAGCGCGGCGCGGCCGCGCGATCGTGGCGCCCCAAGGTGATTCCTCGCGCCCAGAGCCCCTTCCCGGCCTCATGGCGCCCAAGGGAAAGGCATTTCCTGGGCGAACCCGCGTAAATTTCCCGCATTCGCCCGGAGGCGCCCGGTCTCGCCGGGCCTTGCGGCATTGCGGCATTGACCCGTGCGCCGGACCCTGCCCAGACTGGGGCATTAGAGTTGGCGGCTAGGGTTCCGGCGGAAACGTGTCTGGTCCGAGAGCTGCCACCGGCGGAGGAGAAATCTCCGTTCGGCGCACGGCGGGATAAAAGCCCGGGAGACCTCGTCCAGCCAAGGGATTGGCGGAACGATGGTCCGTTTCCGTCATCCCCTCACGATTTGTGAAAGGAATGACACGATGCCGACTCGTCGCTCTACCCTCATCGCCACGCTCGCCGCCCTTGGCGCGCTCGCCTTCTCCCCGGCCCAGGCCGAGGCGAAGAAGGATTTCAAGGTCGCCTGGTCGATCTATGCCGGCTGGATGCCCTGGGGCTATGCCGCCGACCATGGCATCGTGCAGAAATGGGCCGACAAGTATGGCCTCAAGATCGAGGTGACGCAGTTCAACGACTACGTCGAGTCGATCAACCAATACACCGCCGGCGCCTATGACGCGGTGACGCTGACCAATATGGACGGGCTCTCGATCCCGGCCGCGGGCGGCGTCGACACCACCGCGGTGATCGTCGGCGACTTCTCGAACGGCAACGACGCGGTGATCCTGAAGGACAAGAGCGATCTCGCCGACATCAAGGGGATGAACGTCAACCTCGTCGAATTCTCGGTCTCGCATTACCTGCTCGCCCGCGCGCTCGAAAGCGTCGGCATGAGCGAGCGCGACGTGAAGGTGGTGAACACCGCCGATCCCGACATGGTCGGCGCCTTCCAGACGCCGGACGTCACCGCGATGGTCACCTGGAACCCGATGGTCGAGGAAATCTCCGCGCTGCCCGACGCGCACAAGGTCTTCGACTCGAGCCAGATCCCGGGCGAGATCATCGACCTGATGGTCGGCAATACCGAGGTGCTGAAGGACAACCCCGATTTCGGCAAGGCGCTCGCCGGGATCTGGTATGACACCGTGACCACGATGGCCTCCGACACGCCCGAGGGCGCCGAGGCGCGTGCCGCGATGGGCGCGGCTTCGGGCACCGATCAGGCGGGCTTCGAGCGTCAGCTCGCCGCGACGAAGCTTTTCGTCGCGCCCGCCGATGCGCTGGCCTTCACCACCTCGCCCGATCTCGAGAAGACGATGGAGCATGTGCGGACCTTCCTCTTCGACAAGGGGCTTCTGGGTGCCGGCGCCGCCTCGGCCGATGCGATCGGCATCGCGCTGCCGGGCGGCAAGGTCATGGGCGATGCGGCCAATGTGAAGTTCCGCTTCGACGAGACCTGGATGAAGGCCGCGGCCGACGGCGCGCTCTAAGGCCCGCCCGATGCGCCTGATCAACCGCAGACCGGACCGCACGAGCCGGCTTCTGCTCGGGCTTCTGCCCTTCGCACTGCTGGCCTTCGCCTATGTCCTGGGCTCGGCGGTGCGGCTCGCGGAAAACCCGAGCGACAAGCTGCTCCCCGCGCTGCCGACGATCGTCGACACGGTGAAGGCCATGGCCTTCACCGAGGACAAGCGCACGGGGCTCGTGCTCTTGTGGTCCGACACCGGGGCGAGCCTGACCCGGCTCTGGTTCGGGCTCGGCATCGCCACCGTGACGGCGCTGGTGCTGGGGCTGCTCAACGGCATCTTGCCCTTGGTGCGCGCGCTGGTCGCCCCTTTCGTCGCCTTCGTCTCGATGGTGCCGCCGCTCGCGCTTTTGCCGATCCTCTTCATCGTGCTGGGGCTCGGCGAGGTGTCGAAGGTCGCGCTGATCGTGATCGGCGTCACGCCGATCCTGGTGCGCGACCTCGCGCTTGCCGCGCAATCGCTGCCGCGCGAGCAGATCATCAAGGCGGAAACGCTTTCCGCCTCGACCTGGCTCATCGCGATCCGCGTCGTGCTGCCGCAGATCCTGCCGCGGCTGATCGACAGCCTGCGGTTGCAGCTGGGCCCGGCGTTCCTGTTCCTGATCGCGGCGGAGGCGATCTCGGCCGACTCCGGCCTCGGCTATCGCATCTTTCTGGTGCGGCGCTACCTCGCGATGGACGTGATCTTCCCCTACGTCGCCTGGATCACGCTGCTCTCCGTCGCGATGGATTTCGCGCTGACCACGCTGCGCCGCAAGGTCTTTCCCTGGTCGGAACTGGAGCGCAGCCGATGAGCGGGATCACCATCAAGAACCTCTGGAAGGAATACGGCGAGCAGATCGTGTTGCAGAACGTCGATCTGGAGATCGCGCCGCGTGCCTTTATCGCGCTTGTCGGCCCCTCGGGCTGCGGCAAGACGACCTTCCTACGGATGATCCTCGGGCAGGAGACGCCGACCCGCGGCACGATCGAGATCGACGGCGCGCCGCTGCCGCCCGAGCCCGGCCCCGACCGCGGCGTCGTCTATCAGCGCTACTCGGTCTTTCCGCATATGACGGTGCTTGGCAATGTGATGGCGGGGCCCGAGATGAAGGCAAGCCGCCTGATCGGCCGCACCTTTGGCGCCCGCCACCGCGCGATCGCCGAGGAAGCGCGCGCGATGCTCGCCGAGGTCGGGCTTGCGGGGTCGGAAGACAAATACCCCGCGCAGCTGTCGGGCGGCATGCAGCAACGGCTTGCGCTCGCGCAGGCGCTGATGATGAAGCCGAAGGTGCTGCTCCTCGACGAGCCCTTCGGCGCGCTCGATCCGGGGATCCGGGGCGACATCCACAAGCTGATGAAACGGCTCTGGCACGAGGTGCCGATGACGGTGGTGATGGTCACCCATGACCTGCGCGAGGCCTTCACGCTGGCCACGCGGATCATCGCCTTCGAGCGCACCCGCGACCGCCCCGAGGAACGGCTGCGCTACGGCGCGACGATCACCAAGGACATCCTGATCTGGCCGCCGCGCACCGCGGGCGAGGCCACGATCTGGGACAGAGATTTTCAGCCCGGTCGGGACGACCCGACCATTCCGGGGCCTATTGCCGGGACGACCTGGCGAGAGGATGAAAGCGATGCTGAAACATACGCCACGCTCCGCTGAGGCGATCGCCGCCGATCGCGCCCGCTACGACGAACACCAGCGCAAGGGGCTGAATTTCGCACCCAAAGCGATCCCGGAGCCGAGCGCCCGCCCGGCCCCCGCGCCCGAGGGCGTGCTCTGGCAGGAGGTCGTGCCGGGCGGCTGGTATTACACCTGCAAGCTTGAAAAGGGCCAGATCCTGCGCCTGCAGTCGGGTGGCCTCGGCGCCTCGGCGACGCTTGCGGCCTGGAGCGCGGCGGACACCTCGGAGCGGCAGAACCTGCCCGACACCTGCAAGCTGCAATGGACGACCGACCTGAAGAAGGGCCGCGTCGTGTTCTCCGACATGGGCCGCGTGCTCTTTTCGATCGTCGAGGACAGCGCGGGGGCAACCGATGCGCTTTCGGGCGGCATGCCCGCGACCGCGCCCTTCACCCCAGCCTTCCGCTCGGTGCGGGAGAACATGCTGATCGCGGTGGCGAAGCTTGGCCTCGACAAGCGCGACCTGCCCGCGCTCATCAGCTTCTTCGCGCCGGTGCGCGTCGATGCCGAGGGCGGCTTCTTCTGGAACCCAGCGCTGCTCAACGGCGACGACTGGGTCGAGATCCGCGCCGAGATGGACATGCTCGTCGCGATCTCCAACACCCGTCACCCCCTCGACCCGACGACGGGATCCGAGGTTCCCGCGCTCACCGCGACCCGGATCGCGGCGCGCCCGATCGCCGAGGACGACCTCTGCCGCACCGCCAGTGCCGAAGCCATCCGTGGCTTCGAGAACAACATCCGCGCCTGAGGTCATGATGGAACAGATCCACGACATCCCCGCCAATCGCCCTTGGTCCGGCCTTGTGAAAAAGGGCCAGACGATCCGCATCATCGACAGCTACGGCCAGCAGGCGATCGACACGATCTTTTACGCCGCCGATGACCATGGCGAGCGCTACTCGTCCCAGGACACGATGCGGGTGCAGAACGGCGCCTACATCACCGTTGGCACCCGGCTGATTTCGTCGGAAGGCAATGTGATGATGACCGTCACCGGCGACACCTCGGGCCGGCACGACACCAACGCCGGCTGCTGCTCGTGTGAAAGCAACACCGTGCGCTTCGGTCACGAGACGCGCTATCTCCATGCCTGCCGCGACAATTTCATCATGGAACTGGCGAAACACGGCATGTCGAAACGCGACATCGTGCCGAACATCAACTTCTTCATGAACGTGCCGATCAGCCAGAACGGCGCGATGACGATCGACGACGGGATCTCGCATCCCGGCGACTACGTCGAGATGAAGGCCGAGATGGATGTGCTTTGCGTGATCTCGAACTGTCCGCAGATCAACAACCCCTGCAACGGTTTCGACCCGACGCCGATCCGCGTCGTGATCACGGGGTGAGGCGGATGTTCACGAAAGTTCTGGTGGCGAACCGCGGCGAGATCGCGGTGCGCATCATCCGCACGCTGAAGAAGATGGGCATCGCCTCGGTCGCGGTCTATTCCGATGCCGACCGCTTTGCCCCGCATGTGGCGCTTGCCGATGAGGCGGTGCGGCTCGGCCCGGCGCCCGCCGCCGAAAGCTATCTGCGGATCGAGGCCGTGGTGCAGGCTTGCCGCGACACGGGCGCCGAGGCGGTGCATCCGGGCTATGGGTTTCTGAGCGAAAACAGGGCCTTCGGCGCGGCGCTTGCCGCGGCGGGGGTTGCCTTCATCGGCCCGCGACCCGAGCAGATCGAGGCCTTTGGTCTGAAACACACCGCGCGCGCGCTGGCCGAGCAGGCCGGCGTGCCGCTCCTGCCCGGCTCGGGGCTGCTCACTGACGCCGATCAGGCGGCGGCGGAGGCCGCGCGCGTGGGCTATCCGGTGATGTTGAAATCGACCGCGGGCGGCGGCGGCATCGGCATGTCGCTCTGCCCCGACGAGGACAGCCTGCGCGCGGCCTTCGCCTCTGTGCAGCGCACCGCGACCGCCTCCTTCGGTGATGCCCGCGTCTATCTCGAACGGTTCGTCTCGGAGGCCCGCCATGTCGAGGTGCAGGTCTTCGGCGATGGCGCGGGCCGCGTCGTGGCGCTTGGCGAGCGCGACTGCTCGCTCCAGCGCCGCAATCAGAAGGTGATCGAGGAAACCCCCGCCCCCGGCCTGCGCGCCGAGGTCCGCGCCCGTCTGCACAGGGCGGCGGCGGATCTTTGCGCGTCGGTCTCCTATGCCTCGGCCGGCACGGTCGAATTCATCTACGACCCCGCGCGCGAGGAGTTTTATTTCCTCGAGGTGAACACCCGGCTGCAGGTCGAACATCCGGTGACCGAGGCGGTCTTCGGCATCGACCTCGTCGAATGGATGGTGCGGCAGGCGGCGGGCGAAAACCCGATCCCGGCCACGCTCCCCGCCCCGAAGGGCGCGGCGATCGAGGCGCGGCTTTACGCCGAGATGCCGCATGCGGGCTTCCGCCCCGCCGCCGGACGGCTCACCGAGGTGATCTTCCCGCAAAACGCGCGCATCGACGGCTGGGTCGAGACCGGCACCGAGGTGACCCCCTTCTACGACCCGATGCTGTCAAAAATCATCGTCGCCGGCACCGACCGCGACGACGCGATCGCGAAACTGCGTGCGGCGCTCGAGGGCACCCATGTCGCGGGGATCGAGACCAACCTCGAATACCTCCGCGCGATCGCCGCCTCGGAACTTTTCGCCTCTGGCAAGGTGGCGACCACGGCGCTTGGCCGCTTCGCCTTCGCCCCCGAGGGGATCGAGGTGCTCGCACCCGGCGCGCAAAGCTCGGTGCAGGAGCTGCCCGGGCGGCTGGGGCTCTGGCATGTCGGCGTGCCGCCCTCGGGGCCGATGGATGCACTCTCGCATCGCAATGCGAACCGGCTGCTCGGCCAGCACCCGGACACGACGACGATCGAGATGACGATGACCGGGCCGACGCTGCGGTTCCTCACCGCGGCGCGGGTGGCGATTGCCGGCGCGGCGATGCGGCTCAGCCTTGACGGCGCGCCGGTCCCCGGCCCGGTGGTCGAGGTGCCCGCGGGCGCGACGCTCGCGATCGGCGCGATCGAGGGGCCGGGCCAGCGCGCCTATCTCGCGGTCGCGGGCGGCTTCAAGGTGCCCGAGATCCTCGGCTCGCGCGCGACCTTTGCGCTCGGCCATTTCGGCGGGCACGCGACCGGCACGCTGACCACGGGCGACGTGCTCCACATCGGGCGCGTGGCGCATGGCGCGGCGCTGCCGCTCGAAGCGGCGCCGCTCACCCATGACTGGGAGCTCGAGGTGGTCTACGGCCCCCATGGCGCACCGGATTACTTCCGCGAAAGCGATATCGCGACGCTGTTCGAGACCGCCTATGAGGTGCATTTCAACTCCGCCCGCACCGGTGTGCGGCTGATCGGGCCGGCGCCGGACTGGGCGCGGACCGACGGCGACGAGGCGGGGCTGCACCCCTCGAACATCCACGACAACGCCTATGCGGTGGGCGCGATCGACTTTACCGGCGACATGCCGATCCTGCTCGGCCCCGACGGGCCGAGCCTGGGCGGCTTCGTCTGCCCGGCGGTGGTTTCGGCGCCCGATCAGTGGAAGCTCGGCCAGCTGAAACCGGGCGACAGCGTGCGCTTCGTGCCGGCGCATCGCCCGGCCGATCCGCTCGGCACCCCGGCGCTGGGCCGGCTTGGCGCCGCGATCCTTGGCCAGAGCGCGGGCGAGGTGCCCGTCACCTATCGCCGGCAGGGCGACGAGAACCTGCTCGTCGAATATGGGCCGATGGTGCTCGACATCGGGCTGCGGCTGCGGGTGCAGGCGCTGATGGGGGCGGTGGCGCAGACGGGCCTGCCGGTGATCGACCTCACCCCCGGCATCCGCTCGCTGCAGATCCATTACGACGCGGCAAAGATCGCGCGCCCGGATCTGATGCGCGAACTGGCGGCGATCGAGGCGGCACTGCCGCCTGCCGACCAGATGAAGGTCAAAAGCCGAACCGTCTGGCTGCCGCTTTCCTGGAACGACCCGCAGGCCGAGCTTGCGATGCGCAAGTATCAGGAGCTGGTGCGCCCGAACGCGCCCTGGTGCCCCTCGAACATCGAGTTCATCCGCCGCATCAACGGGCTTGCGGACGAGGCCGCGGTGCAGCGCACGATCTTCGATGCGCGCTATCTGGTGATGGGGCTCGGCGACGTCTATCTCGGTGCGCCGGTGGCGACGCCGGTCGACCCGCGCCATCGGCTGGTGACCACCAAATACAACCCGGCCCGCACCTGGACGCCGGAGAACGCGGTGGGCATCGGCGGCGCCTATATGTGCGTCTATGGCATGGAGGGGCCCGGGGGCTATCAGCTTTTCGGCCGCACCGTGCAGATGTGGAACACCTGGCGGCGCACGAAGGCGTTTTCCGACAATCCCTGGCTGCTCGACTTCTTCGACCAGATCCGGTTCTTCCCGGTCTCGCATGACGAGCTGACCGAGGCGCGCGAAGCCTTTCCGCATGGCCGCTACGATCTGCGCATCGAGGAGGGCAGCTTCGACTGGGCGGCGGAGAAGGCACAGCTCGACACGCCCGAAGTCGCCGCCTTCCAGGCGCATCGCCAGGCCGCTTTCGAGGCCGAACGCGCGCGCTGGAAAGCCGAGGGGCTCGACCATTTCATCGCCGACGAGGGGATGGCGATGGCATCGGGCGATCTGCCCGAGGGCTGCATGGGCGTCGAAAGCCCGGTGCCCGGGAGCCTCTGGAAATACCTCGTCGCACCGGGCGCCAGGGTCGCCGCGGGCGATGTCGTCGCGATCGTCGAATCGATGAAGATGGAAATCGCCGTCCGCAGCCCCGCTGCGGGCACCTTGCGCGAATTGCGCGCGACCCCGGGCTGCACGCTGCGCGCCGGGGATGTTCTGGCCGTGATGGAGTCTGCCTGATGCTGCCCCCGATGCTGACCCTTGGCGCGATCCGCGCCGCCTATGCCGCGGGCGCGACGCCGCTCGAGCTGATCGAGGAGGTGATCGCACGCCGCGCCGAGCTGGTCGCGCGCGATCCCGCGGTGTTCATCACGCTCACCGAGGTCGAGGTGCTGCGCGACGAGGCCCGCGCGCTGACCGAGCGCGGGCCGGAGGGCCTGCCGCTTTACGGCATCCCCTTCGCGGTGAAGGACAATATCGACGTGGCCGGCCTGCCGACAACCGCCGCCTGCCCCGCCTATGCCTATGCGCCCGAGCGCAATGCGACGGTGATCGCGCGGCTGCGCGCGGCGGGCGCGATCGTGATCGGCAAGACCAACCTCGACCAGTTCGCGACCGGTCTCAACGGCACGCGCTCGCCCTATGGCGCGCCGCGCTGCGTGTTCGACGCCGATTATGTCTCGGGCGGGTCGTCCTCGGGTTCGGCCGTGGCCACCGCCTCGGGCGTCTGCGCCTTCGCGCTTGGCACCGATACCGCGGGTTCGGGCCGGGTTCCGGCGATGTTCAACAACCTCGTGGGCATCAAGCCGACCCCGGGCCTCGTGCCGAATACCGGCGTGGTGCCGGCCTGCCGCTCGGTCGATGTCGTCACCGTCTTTGCCGCGAGTGTGCCCGAGGGGGTCGAGCTGCGCCGCGTGATGGAGGGCTACGACGCCGCCGATCCGTTCTCGCGCCCCGCCGCGCCGGTCGCGTTGCCGCAACAGCCGCGGATCGGCGTGCTCGCCGGGGCGGAGCGGAATTTCTACGGCAATACCGAGGTCGAGGCGCTTTACGATGCGGCGATGATGCGGGCCGAAGGCTTGGGCGCGACGCTCGTGCCCTTCGACTACGCCCCCTTCCGCGAGGCGGCGGCGCTGCTTTACGATGGCCCCTGGGTGGCGGAGCGCCTTGCCGCGGTGAAGGAGTTCATCGCCGGCCATGCCGAGGCGTTCGATCCGACCGTGCGGGCGATCATCGAAGGGGCTCAGGGGCGCTCTGCGGTCGAGGCCTTCGAGGGGCTTTATAAATTGCGCGCGCTGATGCAGCAGGTGGCGCCGGTCTGGGAGGCGGTCGACATGCTGATGCTGCCGACCTCGCCCACGAATTGCACCGTGGCGGACATGCTGGCCGATCCGATCGCGCGCAACAGCCAGTTCGGGCTTTACACCAATTTCGCGAACCTGATGGGGCTTGCGGGGATCGCGGTGCCGGGCGGTTTCACCCCCTCGGGCCTGCCCGCGGGGGTCACGCTGATCGGGCCGGGTTTTTCGGACGATGCGCTTGCGCCCTTTGCCACCGCGATGCACAGGGAGGCCGGCTGCGGTTATGGCATCGAGACCGGGGCGGCGCTGCCCGCGCCCGAACCCTATGTGCCCGAAGACTGGATCACGCTCGCCGTCGTCGGCGCGCATCTGACCGGCATGCCGCTCAACCGCGAGCTGACCGGGCCGGGCGGGATCTTCCTCGAGGAGACCCGTACCGCGCCCGACTACCGGCTTTATGCGCTCGTGGGCACCGTGCCGCCAAAGCCGGGGATGGTGGCCGCGCCGGGCTTTGCCGGGCCGGGGCTCATCGTCGAGCTCTGGGCGCTGCCGCCCGCGGCTTTCGGTGCCTTCGTCGCGGCGATCCCGGCGCCGCTCGGCATCGGCAAGGTGACGCTTGCCGACGGGCGCGCGGTGAGCGGCTTCCTCTGCGAGGGCCATGCGCTGACCGGCGCCGAGGAGATCACCGATTTCGGCGGCTGGCGCGCCTTTCGCGCCGCGCAGTGAAAAGGGGGCCTTTCGGCCCCCTTCCCTTTCAATACCAGATGAAGCTGCGCATCGAGACCGAGGCGATGTCGATCGCGCTGTTCATGAAGAGCAGCTTGTCCTTTTCGTCCGAGGCCCCGGCGACGGTCAGCGCCGGCAGGTAGTGGTCGATCGAGGGATGCGCCATCGTCAAAAGCTTGCCGAGGCTCTCGCGATCGGTGAGCGCGGCGAAGTCGCGCTCCTCGAGCTTTTGCGCCACCAGCGCGTCGAATTCCTCGGCCCAGTCATAGGGCCGCGCGCCATAGCGCATCGCACGCAGGTTGTGCACGATATTCCCCGAGCCCAGGATCAGCACGCCGCGATGGCGCAGATCCTTCAGCGCGGCGCCGATCTCGATATGCTCGGAAAGCGGCGCGGTCATGTCGACCGAAAGCTGAAACACCGGCACATCGGCCCCGGGGTAAAGCGCGCGCAGCACCGACCAGGCGCCGTGATCGAGCCCCCAGGTATCGTCGCCCTGCGCATGGTGCGAGGCGAGCAGCGAGACGACTTCCTTCGCCATCTCCGGCGCGCCGGGCGCGGGGTATTGCACCGCGAAAAGCTCGCGCGGGAAGCCGTAGAAATCGTGGATCGTCTCGGGCTTCGCGTTCACCGCGACGAGGGTCGAGCCCCGCGTCATCCAATGCGCGGAAACCACCAGGATCGCCTGCGGATGCGGCAGCGCATGGCCCAGCGCCTCCCAGCTGCGGGCATAGGCGTTGTCCTCGATCGCGTTCATCGGGCTGCCATGGCCAAGGAACACGACGGGCAGACGGTCGGAGGCCTTCAGGCTCTCCTTCAGCCGTTGCAGATCGGTTGCGATACTCATCTCTGACCTCCTTTGTCAGGCGCGCCCCCTATCGGGGCGCACGGTTGGCGGCTCAGGCCGCGGTCTTCGAACCCAGCGCGAAGGCACCCGCGCCAAGCAGGGCGAGTGCGGCCTGCACCGCCGCCCACATCACCGGATATTCCCAGCCGCCGCCCGCATTGGCAAAGCTGAAACCGTTCTGGATATGTGCGGTGAAGGCGGCACCCAGCAGCACCAGCGCACCGATCGCGGAAACGGCACGCACCGCGACGCCCAGGATCAGCGCGAGGCCGCCGAGGATTTCGAAGGCCATGGTGGCAAGCCCAAGCCAGCCCGGCAGGCCCAGCGACTGGAAGTAGCCCATGGTCCCGGCGGGGGTGAAGACGAAGAGCTTGGTCAGCCCGTGGGTGAGGAAGAGCCCGCCGGTGGTCAGGCGAAGGACCAGCGCGGCATAGGGGGCGGTTTTGGTGTCGATCATTTTCTCATGTCCTGCATGTCTCGGGCGCGGCCCGGTGTCTGTGGTGATGCGGTGAAGATGGGGCTTGCCGGGATGGAATGAAATGACGAAGGTATGGAATGACTTTCACCGTTTCATTCCAAATGGGGCGATCATGGACCTGATCGACGGGCTGCGCGCCTTCACCGCCACGGCGGAGACCGGCTCCTTCACCGCGGCGGCGGAGCGTCTGGGCATCTCGAACCGGCTCAGCTCGAAATACGTCGCCGAGCTCGAGGCGCGTCTCGGCGTGCGGCTGCTCGCGCGCACCACGCGGCGGATCGGCATCACCGCGGCGGGCGAGGCGCTGCTCGCGCGCGCGCCCGCGCTGCTCGAAGAATTCGACACGATGCTCGCCGAGGTGCGCGAGGACGGGCGCGGCTTTTCCGGCACGCTGCGGATCTCCGCCCCGGTCACCTTCGGCGAGAAATACCTCACCGAGATGCTCGCGCGCTTTGCCGCGCCGCATCCCGATCTGACGATCGACCTGCGGCTCGACGACGCGTTCACCGACCTCGCCGCCGGGGGGATCGACCTCGCCTTCCGCATCGGCGAGGAGGCGGGCGCCTCGCTCAAGCGCCGCCGCCTCGGCCGGATCCGCGGCGCGATCGTCGCCGCGCCCGGCTATCTCGCCGCCCATGGCACGCCCGAGCAGCCCGAGGATCTTGCCGCCCATGCCTGCATCGTCGACACCAACCGCGCCGATCCGACGCGCTGGCACCTCGTGCATGACGGCGCGCCGGTGATCGTGCGGGTGCCGACGCGCTTCATGGTGAACTCGGCGCAGGGGGCGCGCGACCTCGCGCTCGCCGGGCGCGGCGTGGCCTATTGCCCGCGCTTCGTGCTGGGCGACGATCTCGAGAGCGGTCGGCTCGTCGCGCTGCTGCCCGGCTACGAGAGCCCCGGCCACCCGATCTCGGCGCTCTGGCTCGGCGCGCGCACGGTGCCGCGCAAGCTGCGCGCGCTGATCGATTTCGCCGCCGAGGACATCCGCCGCGCCGGCATGGGCTGAACCGGTTGGCAAGCTTTCATCAACCAGATCGCTAGAATTTTTCTCAAATCCGGAGAGGAAAACCTTGCATTAAGGGCTTTCTGCAAGACTGGGGCAAAGTGAAAAAGGTGTCCCGTGTTCTTCAGATCCAAGCCCAAAACCGAACCCCAGCGCGACCGCATGACCCTGGAGGCGAGCCAGAACGCCTTCGCGATGATCTGGTTCGACCCCGAGGGGGTCATCCTCGACGCCAATGCGCGGTTCTGCGCGCTGATGGGCTACGAGATCGGCGAGATCACCGGGCGCAAGCACGAGATCTTCCTCGCGCCCGGGGCGGCGGCGAAACCGGAGTATCGCGCCTTCTGGGCCGCGCTGCGCCGGGGGGAGGCGCAACAGGCGACCTTCCCGCGCCGCACGAAATCCGGCGCGACGGTGCATCTCGAGGCAAGCTACCTGCCGATGCGCGACGAAGCCGGGGCGGTGACCGGCGTCGTCAAGATCGCCACCGACGTGACGGAGAAGACGCGCCACGCGCTGCGCGCGGAGGGCTGGGTCGCGGCGATCTCGCGCTCGAGCGCGGTGATCGAATTCACCCCCGACGGCAAAATCCTCGATGCGAACGAGATTTTCCTGGCCGCGTCAGGCTACAGCGCCGCCGAACTCATCGGCCAGCAGCACCGCCTGCTGATGCCCCGCGACGAGGCCGAGGGGCCGGCCTACGACGCCTTCTGGGCCGATCTGCGGGCGGGCCAGTTCAAGAGCGGGGAATACCGGCGCCTCGGCAAGGGCGGGCGCGAGATCTGGATTCAGGCGAGCTACAACCCGATCTTCGCGCCCGACGGCTCCGTCTCCTCGGTGGTGAAATTCGCGACCGACATCACCGAGCAGAAGCGCACCGCGCTCGACCACCGTGGCCAGCTTGCCGCGCTGAACCGCTCGCAGGCGGTGATCGAGTTCGACATGAGCGGCAAGATCCTGACCGCGAACGACAATTTCCTGACCGTTCTGGGCTATCGCCTCGAGGAGATCGTCGGGCGGCACCACCGGATCTTCGTGCGCGCGGAGGAACGCGAGAGCCCGGCCTATGCCGAGTTCTGGGCGGCGCTGGGCGCGGGGCAGTTCCAGGAGGCCGAATATTGCCGGCTCGCGAAATCGGGGGCGGAAGTCTGGATCCAGGCGACCTACAACCCGATCCTCGACGCCCGCGGCAAACCCTACAAGGTGGTGAAATTCGCCACCGACGTCACCCCGCGCAAACGCGCGGTGCAGCAGTTCCAGCATGCGGTCACCGCGCTCAGCAACGGCGATCTCTCGATGCGGCTGCACGAGCGGATGCCGGGCGAGCTGGAGACGCTGCGCCTCGAGTTCAACGCGGCCCTCGACAAGATGGCCGGGCTGCTCGGCGCGATCCTCTCGGGGGCGGCCACGATCTCGGCCGAGGTCGACATGATCCAGGCGAATTCGGTCGAGCTCGGCCGCCGGACCGAGGTGCAGGCCGCCTCGCTCGAGGAAAGCGCGGCGGCGCTGAACCAGCTGACCTCCTCGGTCGCGAGCGCCTCGACCAGCGCGCGCGAGGCGGCCCGGGCGGTGACCGATGCGCGCGAACGTTCGGGCGCGGGGCGGACCGTCGTCGAACAGGCGATCACCGCGATGAACACGATCGCGCAAAGCTCCGACCAGATCTCGCGCATCACCTCGGTGATCGACGACATCGCCTTCCAGACCAATCTGCTCGCGCTGAACGCCGGGGTCGAGGCCGCCCGCGCGGGCGAGGCGGGGCGCGGCTTTGCCGTCGTCGCCTCGGAGGTGCGCGCGCTCGCGCAGCGGTCATCCGAGGCCGCGCGCGAGATCGCCGGGCTGATCCAGACCTCGGAGCGGCAGGTGAAGGAGGGGGTGACCCTCGTCGACCGCTCGGGCAAGGAGCTGGGCGAGATCGACAGCCTCGTGCGCCGGGTCGAGGATCTGGTGCGCGACATCGCCAATTCCGCCACCGAACAGGCCACCGGGCTGAACGAGATCAACGATGCGGTGAACAGCCTCGACCAGGTGACGCAGCACAATGCCGCGATGTTCGAGGAGACCTCGGCCGCGGTCTCGACGCTGCGCAACCAGACCGTCGCCCTCGCGACGGAGACGCAGGTCTTCACCCTCGACGCCCCCGGGGAGGAGCCGATGCGCCTCGCCTCCTGAACTCAGGCCTGCGGGCGGGCGCGCGGGCCCACCCTGCGCAGGATCTCGGCGATCGCCTCGAATTGCGCCGCGAACGGGTTCGAGCGGCGCCAGACGAGACCGATCGTCCGCACCGGGCGCGGCGCGGCGAGCCGCGCGACCGAGACCTCGCCCGAGCGGGTCTCGACCGGGACCGCCATCTCCGGGATCAGCGTCACCCCGATCCCGGCGCCGACCATCTGCACCAGCGTCGCGAGCGAGCTGCCCTCCATCAGCGCGCGCGGCGCCGAGGGCGGGATCTTGCAGAACGAAAGCGCCTGGTCGCGGAAGCAATGCCCCTCCTCGAGCAGCAGGAGCCGCATCTCGCGCAGCCGCTCCGGCCCCGGCACCGGGTTTCCCGCCTCCCCGCGCGGCCGCACCAGCACGAATTCCTCGGTGAAAAGCGCCACCTCGGTCAGCGCCGGCTCCGAAACCGGCAGCGCCACGATCGCGAGATCGAGCCGCGCGGCGAGCAGATCCTCGATCAGCTTGCCGGTCACCGCCTCGCGCGGGCGCAGGTCGAGCCCCGGGTAGCGCGCGCCGAGTTCCTGAATCACCGCCGGCAGCAGATAGGGCGCGACGGTGGGAATCACCCCGATCCGCAGCCGCCCGGCGAGCGGCCCGCGCGCGGCGCGCACCAGATCCTCGAGCTCGTCCACCGCACGCAGGATCTCGCGCGCGCGGGTCGCGAAATCCTCGCCCAGCGCGGTGAGCCGGATCTGCCGCGCGCCGCGCTCGACCAGAGGCGCCCCGATCAGCGCCTCCAACTCCTTGATCTGCATCGAAAGCGCGGGCTGGGTGATGGCGCAGACCTCCGCCGCCCGACCGAAATGGCCAAGCCGCGCCAGCGCCTCGAAATAGCGCAGATGTTTCATCGACAGGCCGATCATCAGATTTCCTTATCAGATACGTAAGAAAATGCAATTATCCTTTATCATAAAACTCCCCTACCTTCGACACATCAGGGAAACGGACATCAGATCCGGCCCTTTTGCACCCAGACCCAGCCTTCGGAGGAGATCATGGACGGCAATGACGTGAAGACCACCGGCAAATGCCCGGTGATGCATGGCGCCAACAGCGCGATGGGCAGCAATGTGATGGATTGGTGGCCGAACGCGCTCAACCTCGACATCCTGCACCAGCACGACACCAAGACGAACCCGCTCAAGGGGTTCGATTACCGCGAGGCGGTGAAGACGCTCGATTTCGACGCGCTCAAGCGCGACATGCATGCGCTGATGACCGACAGCCAGGAGTGGTGGCCGGCCGACTGGGGCCATTACGGCGGGCTGATGATCCGCATGGCCTGGCACGCGGCGGGCAGCTATCGCACCGCGGACGGGCGCGGCGGCGGCGGCACCGGCAACCAGCGTTTCGCGCCGCTGAATTCCTGGCCCGACAACGTCAGCCTCGACAAGGCGCGCCGGCTGCTCTGGCCGCTCAAGAAGAAATACGGCAACAAGGTCAGCTGGGCCGATCTGATCATCCTCGCCGGCACGGTCGCCTATGAGAACATGGGGCTGAAGACCTTCGGCTTCGGCTTTGGCCGCGTCGACATCTGGCACCCGGAGATCGACACCTATTGGGGCGCGGAGAAGGAATGGCTTGCCCCCTCGGATGAGCGCTACACCGACGTGAGCAAGCCCGAGACGATGGAAAACCCGCTTGCCGCGGTGCAGATGGGGCTCATCTACGTCAACCCCGAGGGGGTGAACGGCAAGCCCGACCCGATGAAGACCGCCGCGCAGGTGCGCGAGACCTTTGCGCGCATGGCGATGAACGACGAGGAAACCGTGGCGCTCACCGCGGGCGGCCATACCGTGGGCAAGACCCATGGCAACGGTTCGGCCGCGGCGCTCGGCCCGGAGCCGGAGGCGGCCGACGTCACCGCGCAGGGGCTCGGCTGGGCCAATCCGAACATGGGCGGCAAGGCGGCGAACGCCGTGACCTCGGGGCTCGAGGGCGCCTGGACGACCCATCCGACGGTGTTCGACATGGGCTTTTTCGACCTGCTCTTCGGTTATGACTGGGAACTCCGGAAGTCCCCCGCCGGTGCGCAGCAGTGGGAGCCGGTGAATATCCGCGAGGAAGACAAGCCGGTCGACGCGACCGACCCGTCGATCCGCCACAATCCGATGATGACGGATGCCGACATGGCGATGAAGGTCGATCCGGTCTATAACGCGATCTGCCAGAAATTCATCGCCGATCCGGCCTATTTCCAGGAAACTTTCGCGCGCGCCTGGTTCAAGCTGACGCATCGCGACATGGGGCCGAAGGCGCGCTACCTCGGGCCGGACGTGCCCGCCGAAGACCTGATCTGGCAAGATCCGGTGCCGGTGGGGCCGAGCGGCTATGACGTCGGTGCGGTGAAGGCGAAGATCGCCGCCTCGGGGCTGAGCGCGGCCGAAATGGTCGCCACCGCCTGGGACAGCGCGCGGACCTATCGCGGCTCGGACATGCGCGGCGGCGCGAATGGCGCGCGCATCCGTCTCGCCCCGCAAAAGGATTGGGAGGGGAACGAACCCGAGCGTCTGGCGAAAGTGCTCTCCGTGCTCGAACCGATCGCGGCGGACAGCGGGATCTCGGTCGCCGATGTGATCGTGCTCGCCGGCAACGTCGGTGTCGAGATGGCGGCGCAGGCGGCGGGCTTCCCCGTCGAGGTGCCCTTCGCCCCGGGTCGTGGCGACGCGACCGAGGCCGAGACCGATGCGGCGAGTTTCGACGTGCTCGAACCGATCCACGACGGCTATCGCAACTGGCTGAAGAAGGATTACGTCGTCTCGCCCGAGGAGCTGATGCTTGACCGCACGCAGCTGATGGGCCTCACCGCGCCGGAAATGGTGGTGCTGGTCGGCGGCATGCGCGCGATCGGCGCGAACCACGGCGGCACCCGGCACGGCGTCTTTGGCGAGCGGGTCGGCGCGCTGACGCAGGACTTCTTCACCACGCTCACCGACATGCGCTTCACCTGGGTCAAGGCCGGCGATCACTACGAGATCCGCGACCGCAAGACCGGCAAGATCGCGGGCACGGCGACGCGGCTCGACCTCGTCTTCGGCTCGAACTCGATCCTGCGCGCCTATGCCGAGCTTTACGCCCAGGACGACAATGCCGAAAAGTTCGTGACCGATTTCGTCGCGGCCTGGGTCAAGGTGATGAACGCCGATCGCTTCGATCTGGCGTAAGCGGCTGATCCGAAATGCAGAAACGAAAGCCCCCCGGAACCGGGGGGCTTTTTCTCAGCAGATCCGCGGCAATTGCTCGCCGACCAGCATGTCGACGATCCGCGTGCCGCCAAAGGCCGTGCGCATCCGCACCTGGCCCGCGTGATCGGCGCTGACCCGGCCAAGGACACAGGCCCCCTCCCCTTCCGGACGGCTGCGCAGCGCGGCAAGCGCCGCCTCCGCCTGATCCTCGGGCACGAAGGCGACGAGCCGCCCCTCGTTGGCGAGGTAAAGCGGATCGAGGCCGAGGATCTCGCACATGCCGACCACCTCGGCGCGCAGCGGCAATGCCTCTTCCGCGATCTCGATGCCGACGCTCGCCGACTCGGCGATCTCGTTGAGCGCGGAGGCGAGCCCCCCGCGGGTCAGATCGCGCGCGGCCCGGGTGCCCGGCGCGGCAGTGAGCAGCGCCTCCATCAAATGGCCAAGGGCGGCGCAATCGCTCTCGATCGCCGAGCTCAGCGCGAGATCCCCGCGCGCCGCCAGAATCGTCGCGCCGTGATCGCCAAGCACGCCGTTCACGATCACCACATCGCCCGGCTGCACCCGCCCCGCGCCCATCGCGCGCCCGGGCGGCACCACGCCGACCCCCGCGGTGGTGACGAAGACGGTGTCGCAGGCGCCGCGCCCGACGACCTTGGTGTCGCCGGTCACGATCCGCACCCCGGCCGCCGCCGCCTCGCGCGCCATCGTCGCGACGATCCGGCGCAAAAGCGCGATCTCGGTGCCCTCCTCGATGATGAACCCCGCCGAAAGCCAGAGCGGCCGCGCGCCACAAACGGCGAGATCATTCACCGTGCCGCAGATCGCGAGCTTGCCGATGTCGCCGCCCGGGAACTCGACCGGCGTCACCACGAACCCGTCGGTGGTGAAGGCGAGCCGCGCCCCGGGCTCGGCGAGCGCGGCGGCCTCGAGGCTTGCCGCATCCTCCATCCCCGGCGGCTGGAACACGCCGGTGAAGACCTCCTCGATCAGATCCCGCATCGCCTTGCCACCGCCACCATGCGCCAGCGTCACCCGTTCATCCCGAAGTGCCATCTCTGCCTTCCAAAGTGTTCAAATATCCCGGGGGTCCGGGGGCAGCGCCCCCGGCGCGCGGCCCGGCTCACTCCGCCGCCGCCCGCGCCCCGCCATATTGCCAATAGGCCGCACAGGCGCCCTCGGAGGAGACCATCAGCGCGCCAAGCGGCGTTTCCGGCGTGCAGCCCTTGCCGAATTGCGGGCATTGCACGGGCTTCACCCGCCCGGTCATCACCGCGCCACAGGCACAGCCCGGCACCTCCTCGACCTCGGCGCGCACGCCCGCGTAGCCGATGCCGAACTTCTCCTCCGCGTCGAAGGCGCGGTATTTCGGCCGGATCCGCAGGCCCGAGGCGTCGATCTCACCGAGCCCCCGCCACTCGAACGACGGCCGCTTTTCATAGACATCGGCGATCGCGGCCAGGCTCACCGCATTGCCATGCTCGGGCACGACGCGGGCATATTGGTTCTCGACCTCGGCCCGCCCCTCGGCGATCTGGCGCAGCACCATCAGCACCGACTGCAACAGATCGGTCGGCTCGAAGCCCGCGACGACGATCGGCTTGTGATAGTCGCGCGCAATGAAATCATAGGGATGCACCCCGATCACCATGCTCACATGGCCGGGCCCGATGAACCCGTCGAGCATCATGAACGGATCGTCGAGCAGCGCCTTGATCGGCTCGGGCACGGTGATGTGGTTGCAGAAGACGGAGAAATTGCCCAGGCCTTCGCGCGCCGCCTGCTGGATCGCAAGCGCGGTCGAGGGCGTCGTCGTCTCGAAGCCGAGACCGAAGAAGACGACCTCGCGATCCGGGTTGCGCCGCGCGAGTTCGAGCGCGTCGAGCGGGCTATAGACCATGCGCACATCGGCGCCCGCGGCCTTCGCCTGCAACAGCGATTTCTTCGATCCGGGCACCCGCATCGCATCGCCGAAAGTGGTGAAGATCACCCCGGGCTTTTCGGCGAGTTCGATCGCCTCCTCGACACGCGCGCGCGGCAGCACGCAGACCGGGCAGCCCGGCCCGTGGATGAAGTCGATCCCCTCATGCACCAGCTTGTCGAGCCCGTAGCGAAAGATCGAATGCGTGTGCCCGCCGCAGATCTCCATGATATTGATCGGTTTTTCGCGGCTCGCCCCGATCTGGTCGGCGACGCGCGCGATCTCGGCCAAAAGCGCCTTCGCGGCCTTCGGATCGCGGAATTCGGAAGCGAATTTCATGCCCGTCCCTCCAGCGCCGCGGCGCCCTCGGCCATCTGCGCGAGCGTCTCCTGCGCCTCACCCAGATCATGAAGCGCCTCGAGCGTCTTCGCCGCTTCCTCCTCGTCGATCAGCGCCATCGCGAAACCGACATGGACAAGCACCCATTTGCCGACCAGATCCTCGAGCGCCCCCTCGGCGACGCAGGCGACATTCACCTCGCGCCGCACGCCGGAGACGTCGGCCATCGCCATCATCCGCGCGGCGTCCGTCACCGCCACGATCTGACCCGGAATGCCCAGACACATCAGCTGTCCTCCTCTTGCGCGGCGCTCGCCGGCGCGTTGATCCCGTATCGTTCGAGCTTGGCGCGCAGCCCGACCCGGCTCAGCCCCAGCTCCGCCGCCGCGCGGCTCTTGTTCCAGCGGTTGCGCGTCAGCGTCTCGCGCAGGATCCGCATCTCGATCAGCTCGACGCGATCCTTGAGCGTGCCCTGCGCGGTCATCACCCCCTCGGCGGCGCGATCGGCGCCCTCCTCGGAGGGCGGCGCCTGCAGGATGTGGCGCGAAATGAGATCGGCGCCGAGCACCTTCTCATGCGCAAAGATCATCATCCGCGTGACCTCGTTCATCAGCTCGCGCAGATTGCCGGGCCAGTCGTAATTCTCCAGAAATTCCAGCGCGGCGGTGTCGAACCCCATCACCGGCTTGCCATGCGCCGCCGCCGCCTCGGCGAGCATCTGCTGCGCGATCAGCGCGACATCGCCGCGCCGCGCGCGCAGCGGCATCAGCTCCACCTCGCCCACCGACAGCGCGTAGTAAAGATCGGCGCGGAACCGCCCCGCCGCCATTTCCGCGCGCAGATCGGCATTCGCGCCGCAGATCAGCCGCGGCTGGGTGGTGATCGTCTCCTGCCCGCCCATCGGCGTGATCCCGCCCTCGGCGACAAGGCGCAAAAGCTGCAATTGCAGCCCCGGCCCCGCCGTCTCGATCCCGCCGAGGTAGAGCGTGCCGCGATCGGCCTTCTGCGCGAGGCCGATCTTCGCGACACCCCCCGGCAGCACGCCGCGCTTCGCCCCGAAAAGCTCGATCAGCGCAAGCTCCTCGGTCAAACCGGCGAGGTTAAGCTCGTAATAGGGCTTGTCCGAGCGCAGCGAGCCATAATGCATCGCCCGCGCCATCTGCGCCTTGCCGGTGCCCGGCTCGCCGGTGAGCAGCACCGGCACGTCGAAACTGGCGTAGTGGCGGGCGAGCGCGACGGTATTGCTCATCACCGATTGCGGCGCGCGCAGGATCGTCTCGAAGCCCATCCCCTCGCGCAGCGCGCGGCGCCGCTTTTCCACCCGGCTTTCGGAGGTGGTGTTGAGGAACCGCATCTCGAGCGCGAGCCGTTCGTTCTCGCGCGAGAGGGCGAACATCTGCGCCGCGTTGCGCGCCGCGGCGAGCAGCTGTTCGGGGTGCCAGGGCTTGGTCAGGAACTGATGCACCCCCGCCTCGTTGATCGCGGCGATCATCGCGGCATTGTCGGAATAGCCGGTGATGACGATGCGCACCGTCTCCGGCCAGCGTTCGCGCACCTCGGTCAGGAACTCGACGCCCGAGCGCCCCGGCATGCGCTGATCGCTGATCACCACCTGCACCCATTCCTCCTCGAGAAACGCGATCGCCGCATCGACGGTGCTCGCCTCGAGAACCTCGAACTCGTCCTCGAGCGCGAGCCGCATCGCGACGAGCGAATGCGGCTCGTCGTCGACCAGGAGAATGGCGGGGGTGGAGCTGGCCATCAGATCGCCTTTCGCGCCGCGCCCGCGCGCAGCCAGTCGAGCCAGGCTTCCATCCCCTCGCCGGTGCGGGCGGAAAGGCGGATCACCTCGATCAGCGGGTTCACGCGACGGATATTCGCCTCGTAGAGGTCGAGATCGACGTCGCAATAGGGCGCCAGATCGACCTTGTTCAGCACGGCGAGCTTCGCCGCGGTGAACATGTCGGGGTATTTCAGGGGCTTGTCCTCGCCCTCCGTGACCGAGAGGATCACCACCTTGGCATCTTCGCCCAGATCGAACCCCGCCGGGCAGACGAGGTTGCCGACGTTCTCGATGAAGAGCGTCGCGCCGGGGGCGAGCGTCAGATGGGTCAGCGCGCGTTCGATCATCGCGCCGTCGAGGTGGCAGCCCTTGCCGGTGTTCACCTGAACCGCGGCGGCGCCGGTCGCGCGGATGCGGTCGGCGTCATTCGTCGTCTGCTGATCGCCCTCGATCACGGCAAGCGGCGTCTCGCCCAGCATCTCGATCGTGCGCACCAGCAGCGTGGTCTTGCCCGACCCGGGCGAGGAGACGAGGTTGATCGCAAAACTGCTATTCTTCGCGAGGCTGTCGCGGTTGCGAGCGGCGTAATTGTTGTTTTTCTGCATGACATCGGCCTCGATCTCGATCAGCCGCGCCTGCGTCATGCCGGGCACTTCGGTCCCCGCCGGCCCCTGGCCGAGGTGGATATCACCGCCGAGCGTCGTGTGGTGATGGCCCTGCGCCGAGCTCTCGGTCAGCACCGCGAGCGGCGCCGCCTTGGCCTGACCGGTCTTTTCCAGATGCGCGCGGAATTGATCCTCGACGCTATGGCCGCAGCCGCAGAACGAACACATCAGAGCACCTCCATATCCTTGATCCGCAACTCGTCCCCGCCCTGCGGCAGCAGCCGGACGCCGCCACAGTTCGGGCAGGGGTCGAGGCGATGTTCGATTTCTACCAGTTTCTCGCAATCGAAGCACATCGCCCGCCCCGGAATGTCGATTATCTGTAACTCCGCCGCCTCGGCGACCGAGCCGCGCATCACCGCGTCAAAGCAGAATTCGAGCGCCTCGCGTTCCACCCCGGAAAACCGGCCGACCTCGAGCCGCACCTTCGTCACGCGCGCGAAGCCGTTCTGGCGCGCCGAGGTCTCGATCACCTCGCGAATGCCCTCGGCAATCGACATCTCATGCATCGGCAGCCTCCGTCATCAGAACCGGCACGCAGGGGTCGAGTATGTCGACCACCAGATCGGCAAGCGCAAGCTTTTCCGCGGGCAGCGCGGCGAGCGTCATCTCCAGCACGCCCCCCGGCGCGACGAGGTGATCGGTCGGCGTGACGCGCTCGAGCGCAGTGACGCGGCCGCCCTCGGCGCGCGCGCGCAGCGCATAGGTGCCGCGCGCGGCGGTGACGCAGACCGAACCATCGGCACGGCGCACCGGCTCCGGTCGCGCCTCGCAGAGCGTGGTCAGATCGACGAGCCGCCCGAGCGCACGCCAGAGCGGGCCGCGGCCGAAGACCGCCTCCGCCTGACGCATCAGCGGATCCTCCGCGACCCGGCCGGCGGGCGAGTTTTCCTGCGCGGTGAGGGCCATCGGATCGGTGAGCGGGGGCAGATCGGCGCAGGCCTCGCCCGGCGCGAAGCGCGTGGCGATCGCCTCGAGCACCGGCGCCATCCCCGCGCCCGAGGCGAGCCAGCGGGCGAGATGCGCGGGCCGCGACCCGCCCCAAAGCCTTTCGGTGAGCGCCGCGCCGCCCTCCGCCCAGCCCTGCGGCAGCGCCTGCGGCGCAAGCCCGGTGAGGCGCGGCCAGTGCAGGCAAAGCTTCGCCAGATGGTCGCGCAGGATCTCCTGGCGCAGGTCGGCGGTGCCCGGCGGCAGGCCAAGTGCCGCGCGCGCCGCCTGCCCCTGCGCCACGCCGCAAAGGTTGAAGAGCCGCGGCATCAGCTCGGCCACCACCTCCGGCGCGCGGCCGAGCATCATCGCGGTGACGGGCGGCGCGGGCGGCGGCATGATCGCCACCCCGAGCCGCGCCCCCTCGCGCCAAAGCGTGATGCCAAGCGCCGGCGTCATTCGGGCGCCTCCTCCCGGGTCTCGGCGAGGCCCGCGGAAATCAGCTGCCGGCGCGTCGGCGCGGCGCCCCCCTCTTCGGCCGCGGCATCTGCCTGAGCCGCCGCGGCGGCCTCGGCCTCGCGCCCGGCGCGGATCTCGCCGGCGCGGTCGGTCTCGGCGCGGTTCTCCTCCTTGAAGAGTTCGGCCATCACCGCACGGGCGACATCGACCGCCTGCATCTGGGTCTGGAACTCGCCCATCGGCGAGAAGAGCGAGCAGGCCTTGTAGCCGCCAACCATCTCCCGGGTATTGTGGATGAACTCGTAAGTGCCGGACGGGAAAGTGATATTCTCCTTCGCACCCGGGGTGAGCGCGGACCAGTCCTCACCCTCTGCGGGCAGTTCGATCAGGTTCATGAACCAGGGGCTGACGAGTACGCCGAGCACGCGCCCCTGATGCGCGCGAAAGCCCACCGCCTCGACCGAGAGCGCCTTGTTCACCAGGGGCACGTCGCGCATCTTCGCGTGCCAGACCTCGCGGAAATCGGCGACGAGCCGATCGGCCAGCGCGTCGATCCGGCGCTGTTCGATCAGCGCGGGCGCGCCGGGATCTTCGCGCACCATGAACTGCGCCTTCGGAGCGTCGCAATTCGGGCAGTGCCAGTCCTCGGGCAGCGCCGAGAACGGCGTGCCGGGCAGCACCTGGCGGAAATCGTCGCCCTGCGCCGGGTCATAGGGCGTCCAGCAGATCTTGCACTCCATGATCGCCGCATCGGAAATACGGTCGTTCGCGCCGAGATAGCTGCCCTCGAAACCGCTCATCGGATCGCCTCCAGCACCTCGCGGATGCGCTCCGCGCTGTCGGAAAGATCCTCGCGCGCGGCAAGGGCGACCTCGGGCATCGTCGTCACCTCGAAGGTGTCGAGGATCAGCGTGTCCATCGAGTTGAAGAACTGCACGCGCCAGACATGGGCGAGCGCGGTGGCGGTGATCCGGCAATTGCCGTAGCCGCGCGAGAGGATGGTGACGGCCCCCTCGCCCAGCGCCGCGTCGAGCCAGAGCAGGTCTTCCTCGGTATGCGGCAGCAGGGTGAGATTGATGACATGCGGCAGGCCGCCCGCGAAACTTGCAGACTTTTCCGTGAGTTCCGCGATCAGCGCCGGGGCGTTCACCACCCCCGCCGGGCGCGGATGGGAGGTGCCGCGACCGGCACGGAAGGGCTCAAACGCACGCGAAAGGGCCGCGGCGGGCACCGCGCCCACCTCGATCGCGTCGATGCCGGCGCCGGCGATCGACCAGACCCCGGCGAAGACGCTTTCCTGCACCATCAGCGCGGGAATGCCGCGGATCTTCATCGAAACCTCGCCCTGCCCCATCGTCTCGGCGATCAGGGCGCGGTTTTCGGCGTCGAGCGGCGCAAGGTCAAACCGCGCCATGCCCCCCGCCGCACAGGCCTCCGCCGCCTCGGCGACATCGGCCAGCAGCCGCAGCGCCGGGGCGAGCGGCGTCAGATCGTCGACATGGGGCAGATGCGCGGAATAGGTGCGCATGCCGGAGGGGAGCTGCATGTAATTCAGCTCCTCGCCGCCCTCGTCGGGCTGCGATCCGGGGCCGAAACCGACGGGCGGCAGGTGGAAATTCGAAACCATCGGTCAGCCTTTCGCGCCAAGGATATGGGTGATGCGGGTGAGGTAATCGTCCCAGTCGCGGATCTTCTCGATCGCGCCGAGGAAGCGGCCCTCGCGGTAGAAGAGGAAGGCCGGCGTCTTCAGCGCGCGGGTTTCCTCGCGCAGCGCGGCCTCGATCGTGTCGCCGACGACGGCGCAGTCGAAGGCGTGCTGGAAGGCCATGCGCAGCTCGGGCAGCACCACGGCGGCGTCGGGGGTTTCCAGATTGCGCCGCGCGTCGCCGGGCACGAAGAGGCAATGCGCCCCCTCCCGCGTGGTGAATTCGGCGATGTCGGAGCGGTTGGCGAGCAGCGGATAGCCAAGCTCACCGGTCAGCCGCGCGACGAGCGGATGCGCGGCGCCCGGGGGCAGGTCGACGGCGGCGGTGGGGATGTCGTGCATGGGGCCTCCTCAGGCGCTGGTCTTGCCGGCGTCGCGCGCGGCCTGCAGATGGGGGGGCAGCTGCGGCTCCCGCCCCTCGAGATCGGCGAAAGCGTCGCCAAGGTCGCCGCCCGCCATCAGCGCGGCGAGCCCGCCAAGCGCGGCGGAGATCTTCTGCGCCTCCTCGGCCGGGATCACCGCCCGGGCGGCGCCAAGAAAGGAGAGCAGCCAGTCGCCCGGCACCGCCTCGGGCGTCAGCGAGAGGTCGATGAGCCCGGGGGCACCGTTTTCCAGCACCTCGCCGCGGATGCCCTCGACCGCGATCAGCTGCACGGGAATGCCAAGGCACATCAGCGCGTCTCCCCGGGCGGGAAGAAGCGGTCGTCGCCGGTGCGGCAGGCCTCCTCGGCCGAGGGGCGGCCGGTTTCATAGGCCTCACGCGCGAGCGAGGGGTCGGCGGCGCCCTCGCAGGGCGTGGTGCCGGGGGCGGCAGTGATGCCCCAGCCGGCAAGCTCGGCCTGCGCCAGATCAAGCGCCGGGTCGATCTGCGCGGCGACCGCGGGGCGCAGCCCGCCGCCGAAATCCTCGAGCTCGACCGGCTGGCAGCCGATCAGCGTGATGCGCCGCGGGCAGCGGTCGAGCAGTTCGGCGGTGGCGAGCACGTCCTGAAAGCCGGTCTGATGCAGCGACATCTTTTTCGCGCCCATGAAGGCGGGGACGTCGCCGTCGCGCAGCACCTTCAGCGTGCCGGGGGCAAGGCCGAAGTCGATCGCGTCGAAGACCAGCATCGCATCGGCCTCCTCGAGGAAGGGCAGCAGGTAGAGACCCTGCGTGCCGCCGTCGAGCAGCCGGACGTGGTCGGGCAGCGCGACGCGGGTCGCGAGCGTCTCGACGCAGCGCACACCAAAGCCCTCGTCCGCCCAGAGCACGTTGCCGATCCCAAGAATGAGCACCCTTTCGGGCGTGAAAGCTGGCATGGACCCCTCCCTAGGCCTTCCGCTGGCAAGGGGCTTTGCGGCCCCGGTGAGAATCGAAAATAGACTTTGCAGGCGATGAAGAATTCGTCAAAACGCATGGTTGCGCAAACTTCCCGCATCGCCTTGAAAGCACGGTCAATTTTGCCATTTTTCCGGGCAAATTCCAGCTGCGATCTGGAAGGATGATTTCCAATTCATGAAAGAACTGAAAGAATCGAAACCACCCCGAAAGGAAACGGGCGCGACCAAGCCGCGCCCGTCCGGGGACAGAGAGGGAGGTTGTCCCCTACTCGATGCGATCGTCCTTGAAGGTCCGATGCCCCGAAATCATCGTCGAAACCATCGACTGGCGCGACATGATGTCCTCGCGGATCGCGGCGTAGATGTGGATGATCATGAAGACCACGATCGCCCACATGCCGAGATGGTGCAGCGTGTGCAGCCGCTGGCTGTTCTGCACGAGGCCGAGCACCCAGCCCATCACCGTGTCGGGCAGGCTGCCCTGCCCCGCGCCCTCGGCGTAAAGCGCCCAGCCGGTCACCAGCATGAAGCTCAGCCCCAGCGTGATGAAGAAGAACATCGCCAGATGCGCCATCGGGTTGTGACCGACATATTTCTTGGGGAACTTCTCGAGGAAGGCATACCAGCGCAGCTCGAACCAGAACTCCTTCCAGAACCGGGGGTTCCAGAACGGAATGTAGAACATCTGCCGCGCGTGGCTGTTGCCGACGAAGGCCCAGTAGATCCGGCCGAAGAAGCCCACCGTCAGGATCATCGCCGCCGCGAAATGCGCGAACCGGATGTAGCCCATGACGAACTGGTCATAGGCCTCCGAGATCTGCATCGTCGGCAGCGGATGGCCGATCAGGAACCCGGTGACGCAAAGCACGGTGATCGCCAGCGCGTTGACCCAGTGCCAGAGCCGCACCGGCGCCTCGTAGACATAGACCGAGGTGCGCTTGCGGATCGACTCCAGATCCTCGAGCGTCGCATCGCCGGTGAGCCGCGACGCCTCGAAGATCTCGTGGCTTTCCTTGGCGGGATGAAAGATCTTGTCAGTCATGGCACGGCCCTCCCCTGCCTTTTGCCTCGCTCAGCATGGCGCCCTCAGCGCACCTTGACCCGGGTCAGTTCCTGACCGTCGGGCGACATCACATGGGTCGAGCAGGCAAGGCAGGGGTCGAAGCTGTGCAGCGTGCGCAGGATCTCGACCGGCTCCTCGGGCCGCTCCATCTTGGTGTTCATCAGCGAGGCCTCGAAGGCGCCGATATTGCCCTGGGTGTCGCGGGGCGAGCCGTTCCAGGTGGTCGGCACGACGCATTGGTAGTTCTCGATCCGGCCATCCTTGATCTTGATCCAGTGGCCAAGCGCGCCGCGCGGCGCCTCGGTCATGCCGACGCCCTTGGCCTCCTTCGGCCAGGTCGAGGGATCCCACTTTTCGACATTGGCGGTCGAACTGTCGCCGTTCTTGATATTGGCGATCATCTTGTCGAAGAAATGCCGTTGCAGACGGCCGCAATACTCGGCCTCGAGCGCGCGCGCCGCGGTGCGGCCGAGCGTCGAGAAGAGCGCGTTCATCGGCAGGCCCATCGTGCCCAGCAGCCCATCGACCTGGGCCTTGATGTCCTCGTGGCCCTTGGCATAGCCGACGATGTAGCGGGCAAGCGGCCCCACCTCCATCGCGTGCCCCTTCCAGCGCGGCGCCTTGATCCACGAATATTTCGCGGCCTCGTCGAGTTCCTGGATATTGGTCTTGGTGCCCTTGGCGTTCGGCCCCAGCTCGAACTGCGGCTTCGTCTCGCCGTCCCAGGGGTGCAGCCCCTTGCCCGGCTCGCCATAGGTGTACCAGCTGTGATCGACGAATTCCTGCACCTGCTCGGGGTCGCGCGGATCGACGTCGTGGACCTCGTTCAGATTGCCGTTGATGATCGCGCCGCGCGGCAGATGCAGCTGCTCGGGGCTGAAATCATTCGGGTTTTCCGGAATGTCGCCATAGGCGAGGCAGGCCTGCGACGACAGACCGCCACCGTAAAGCCAGTTCTTGTAGAAGCCGCCGATCGCGATCACGTCGGGGATATAGACGTTGCGGGTGAACTCCAGCGACTGGTCGATGATCGAGGAGACGTAGTTCAGCCGTTCCATGTTGATCGCGCCGACCGCGCCCACGCCGTCGAGGTTGATCGGGCAGGGCACGCCGCCGACCAGCCAGTTCGGATGCGGGTTCTTGCCGCCGAAGATCGTGTGGACCTTGACGATTTCCTTTTGCAGATCAAGCGCTTCGAGGTAGTGCGTCGTCGCCATCAGATCGGCTTCGGGCGGCAGCAGATAGGCCGGATTGTCCCAGTAGCCGTTCTTGAAGAGGCCGAGCTGCCCGGATTCGACGAATTTCTTCAGCCGGTTCTGCACGTCGCGGAAATAGCCGGGCGAGGACAGCGGATGGCTCGGCGAGACCATCTGTTGCAGCTCGCTCGTGGCCTTCGGATCGGCGCGCAGCGCGTTCACCGGGTTCACCCAGTCGAGCGCATGCAGGTGGTAGAAATGCACGACATGGTCGTGGATCTGCAGCGCGAGCTGCATCATGTTGCGGATCGAGTTCGCATTGTCCGGGATCTTGATCCCCAGCGCGTCCTCGACCGAGCGCACCGAGGTCAGCGCATGGGTGCCGGTGCAGACGCCGCAGATCCGCTCGGTGAAGGCCCAGGCGTCGCGCGGATCGCGGCCCTTCAGGATCACTTCGAGGCCGCGCCACATCGTGCCGGTCGAGACGGCATTGGTGATCACGCCCTCCTCGTTCACGTTCACTTCGCAGCGCATGTGGCCTTCGATCCGGGTCACCGGGTCGACGACGATGCGCTTGCCCGAATTGTCGAGGGTGAAGCCGTTCGGCGTTTGACTGGTCATGGCTTACACCTCCTCGTTCTTCTTCTGCGCGCGCTTGAGCGCGGAGACGGCGGCATGCACCGCCACGGCGCCGCCGACGACGCCCGCCGCGGTCATGCCGATCTTGTCGGCGTTCGCCTCGATGCCGAATTGCTTGATGTTGGTGAGCCGGTCGTAGAACGAGCCCTGATCCCAGAACCCGTCCTCGGAACAGCCGATGCAGCCGTGACCCGACTGGATCGGGAAGCTGACGCCGTCGTTCCAGCGCACGGTCGAGCAGGCGTTGTAGGTCGTCGGCCCCTTGCAGCCCATCTTGTAGAGGCAATAGCCCTTGCGCGCATATTCGTCGTCCCATTGCTCGACGAATTGCCCGGCATCGAAATGCGGCCGGCGATAGCACTTGTCATGAATACGCTGGGAATAAAACATCGCCGGCCGCCCCTGCCGATCCAGCTCGGGGAGCCGGTCGAAGGTGAGCATATAGGTGATGACGCCGGTCATCACCTCGGCGATGGGCGGGCAGCCCGGCACCTTGATGATCGGCTTGTCGGTGATGACCTTGTGAACGGGGGTGGCACGGGTCGGGTTCGGCGCCGCGGCCTGCACGCAGCCATAGGAGGCGCAGGCGCCCCAGCTGATGATCGCCTTGGCGTGTTCGGCGGCGTGTTTGAGCTGCTCGACGAAGGGCTTGCCGCCGACGATGCAGAACATGCCATCCTCGTTGAGCGGCGGGTTGCCCTCGACCGCGAGGATGTAGTTGCCCTTGTATTTCTCGATCGTGTCCTCGAGCGCGGCTTCGGCCGCAGTGCCCGCCGCCGCCATCAGCGTGTCGTCGTAATCGAGCGAGATCATGCTCAGCACGACGTCCTTCGCCAGCGGGTGCGCCGAGCGGATGAAGCTTTCGGAGCAGCAGGTGCATTCCAGCCCATGCACCCAGATCACCGGTGTGCGCGGCTTCGTCTCCATCGCCTCGGCGATCTTCGGCACATAGGCCGGGCCAAGGCCCAGCGCCGCGGCGGTGAGCGAGCAGTATTTCATGAAGCTGCGCCGGGTGATCCCCTGACGCCGCATCACGTCATAGAAGGTTTCGATTTTCGACACTGGTCCCTCCCTGGCCGATCGGCGCGCAACCAAGGCCGCGCACGGTATCCCTTGGTATGCGGGGGGAACGGCCGGGCGGCCAAAGGGATTCGACAGAATGTCGCAGGTATTTTTTCTATTAAATAACAGTGCATTAACGGGATTTACCCAAGAGAGGGCGGCAAGGGCGTGACCGCTTGCCGCCGCCCTCTGGTCAGTCGCTTTCCGACTGCACCGCAGCGATGAGCGCCTGACCAAGCGCCAGCCCACCGTCATTCGCGGGCGTTGTGCGATGGGTCAGAACCGGCAGGCCGGCCAGTTCGGCGCAGATCAGATCGTGCAAAAGCGCGTTCTGGAACACCCCGCCCGAAAGCGCGACCGCCTTCGCCGCACCGCTTTCGACCAGCGCCCGCGCCGGCGCGGCAAAGCTTTCCGCAACCCAGCGGTGGAAGGCAAATGCCAGCGCTCCCGGCTCAACCCCACCCAATTGCGCCGCCCTCAGCTCCCGCAGCATTGCTGCGGGCGCGAGCGCGCCGCCCTGCGGGGCGGGGGCGGCGAAGCGGAGCTTCGCCGCCCCCGCCCGTTCCGCCCCGCGCGCGAGCGCCTCAAGCCTCATCGCCGCCTCGCCCTCATAGCTCTGCCGCATCGGGCAGATCCCGAGACACGCCGCGACCGCATCGAAAAGCCGCCCCGCGCTCGAGGACAGCGGCGCATTGATCCCTTTCGCCGCCGCCTGCCGCGCCAGATCGCGCGGTGCCGCGGGGAAGAGTGCGTCCGCCCAATCCGCCATTCCCGCCGCGTCGAGCCGCACGAGCGCATTGCGCCAGGGCTCCATCTGCGCGCGGTCCCCGCCAATGAGCGGCGCCGGCTCCAGCCAGACCCGCCGCTCATAACCCGCGTAATCGCCCAGCAGGATCTCGCCCCCCCAGACCGTGCCATCGGGGCCAAGCCCCAGCCCGTCGAGCACGATCCCCGCCACGGGGCCAGCGTCGCGCGGCCAGAGGTTCTCGCCGAGACAGGCGGCGAGATGGGCGTGATGGTGCTGCACCGCGACGAGCCGCAGCCCCTCGGCCTCGGCCCGCGCCTGCCCGTGGCGCGTTGCGCGGAAATCGGGGTGCAGATCGGTCGCCACCACCGCCGGATGATGATCGAAAAGCGCGGCGTAATCGGCATCGGCCTGCTGGAAGGCCTCCCAGGTCAGCGCCTCGTCCAGCTCGCCCAGATGATGGCCAAGCAGCGCCTGCCCGTTTTTCACCAGACAGATCGCCGCCTTCATCTGCCCGCCATAGGCGACGACCGGCGGCGCCTCCGCAAACCCCGGCGGCAGCGGCAGCGTGCCCGGCACCTGCCCGCGCGCGCGGCGCAGCACCATCGGCGGCGCGGCCCGCACGACCGAGTCGTCGAGCCGCCGCGCGATCTCGCGGTCATGCATCAGGAAGCCGTCGGCAAAACCGGCGAGTTTCTCGCGCGCCTCGGCATTGCCGATCACCTGCGGCTCACCCGACAGATTGCCCGAGGTCATCACCAGCACACCGCCAAAGGCGTCAAGCAGCAGGTGATGCAGCGGCGTATAGGGCAGCATCACGCCGAGGCTGTCGATGCCGGGCGCCACCGCCTCGGGCAGGGTGCCGCGCGACGGCATCAGCACGACGGGGGCGGAGGCGTCGCGCAAGACCTTCAAGGCCGCCTCGGAAACCTCGACGATCGCGCCCAGATCCACCTCCCGCGCCATCAGCGCGAAGGGTTTCGCCGGCCGGTGCTTGCGCGCGCGCAAGGCCGCCACCGCCCCCGCATTGGCCGCGTCACAGGCAAGGTGGAAGCCGCCCAAGCCCTTCACCGCAACGATCCCCCCGGCCTTCAGCCGCGTGACGGCCAGGGCGATCGCATCCCCCGCACCCTCGGCGCCGCCCTCCTCATACCAGAGCCGCGGGCCGCAGACCGGGCAGGCGATCGGCTGCGCGTGAAAGCGGCGATCGGCCGGGTCGCGATACTCCGCCCCGCATTCGGGACACATCGCGAAAGGCGCCATCGTCGTCTTCGCCCGGTCATAGGGCAGCCCCTTCAGGATGGTGAAACGCGGCCCGCAATGGGTGCAATTGGTGAAGGCATAGCCGCGCCGCCGCCCCGTCCCCCGGATCTCGTCGAGACAGGCCGGACAGGTCGCCGCATCGGGCGTCACCCGGGTCTCGGCCCCCGCCCCTTGCGAGGCGGTGATCTCGAACCCCTCGGGCGGCACGTCGAAGGTGAAGGCCGTGACCTCCACCGCATCGACCCGCGCAAGCGGCGGCGCCTCGGCCCGGATCGCCGCCGCGAGATCGCCGATCTCGCCCGCTACCCGCACCAGCACCCCCTCGGGGTCGTTCAGCACATGGCCGCGCAGCCCCCGCGCATGCGCCAGCTGCCAGACGAAGGGCCGAAACCCCACCCCCTGCACCTGACCGCGCACCCTGATCTCGACCCCGTCCATAACGTTTCGCTTCTTCTTGGGAAAAATACTCCGGGGGTCCGGGGGCAGCGCCCCCGGCTCGCCCGTCAATGCACCGTGCAGACCATGCAGGGATCGAAGGAGCGCACCACATGCTGCACCGCGACCGGCGTTTCTTCGCCCTCCGCCACCGGCACACCCACCAGTGCCGCCTCGAGCGGCCCGGGCATACCCGCCGCATCGCGGGGGGAAAAGTTCCAGGTCGTCGGCGCGATGATCTGATAGGAGGCGATCCGGCCCCCCTCGATCCGCAGCCAATGGCCCAGCGCGCCACGCGCCGCCTCGATCAGCCCGGCGCCCTGCCCCGCCTCGGGCACCGCGCCCTGCACCATGAAACGCGCCGTGGGGTCGATGCCCTCGGCCAGCCGCTCCATCAGGATCTGCGTGCGCGCAAGCTCCAGCAGCCGCCCGGCCACGCGCGCGAGCACCCCGCCGCCCGCAAGCGCAAGCGCCAGCGGATGGCCGTCGACCACCTGCCGCGCGAGCGCGCCAACCTCGACCGGCTGCCCGGAAAGCCGCGGCGCCTTGCACCAGCTGTAGGCGCCGTCGCGCATCGCCTCGTCCGGCCGCGTCTCGCCCGCGAAAGGATGCGCCGTCTGCCCGAGCATCCAGGCATGGCTCAGATCCTCGGCGATCGCGGCGGGGTCGAGCGGCTGCAAGCCCCCCTCCCAAAGCCCCGCGGCAAAGGCCGGGCCGTCCTCCAGCGGATAGGCGCCGAAACTCATGTAGCGCCCCGCGCCACGGCCGAGATCGTCGAGCCCGAGATCGGCGGCGATTTCAAGGAAAAGCCCGGCATCGCCGCGATCCCAGCGCATCAGCGCCGCAGGGGTTTCGAGCGCGATGAACTCCTCCAGCGCGGCCCCGAACACCACGGTCTCGAGGTAACGGCGGAACGCGCGCAGCGTCACCGCGATGCGCAGCTTGTCGCGCGCATCGGGCGCCCGCGTCACGCCGCCGGGCTGGATCGCGAGCGTATGCGGCCATTTCCCGGCCATCAGGCCCAGAATATGCATCAGCCCCGCCCGCGCCTCGATCGCGGCGCGCTGCGCCCCCCCCTCGCCCGCGGTGAACCGATCGACCGCGCGCGCATGCCAGGCGCGCCCGGCATAGGGCGGCCGGGTGAAATCGGGCATGAAGAAGAGGTTGAAATGGATCAGGTGGTCGGAGGCATTCTCGACCGCCTGGATCAGCGCGGCGATCCCCGCGCCCTGGGCCGTGGGCGCCAGCCCCATCGCGGCGCCCAGCGCGCGCGCCGCCGCCGTCGATTGCGAGATCGAGCAGATGCCGCAGATCCGCGGCGTGATCGTCAGCGCATCGCGCGGATCCTTGCCCTCGAGCATCCGCTCGAAACCGCGGTAAAGCGGCGCGTTGACCTGCGCCGCCGCAACCCGGCCATCGGCCATATCGAGATGCACTTCGAGATCGCCCTCGACCCGGTTGAAGGGCCCGACGACAAGGCGCGGCGTGTCGCTCATCGGCGCCCCTTCGGCTTGCGGATCGTGGGCCGCACCTCAACGCGTGGCGCGACGGCGTTCTTCGCGATGCGCTCGGGCGTCGCGGCCTTCGAAAGCGAGGCGAGCGCCATGAACCAGGCCTTGGGCATGTCGGTCGGCAGGCCAACGGGGATGCCCGCGATCTTCGGCGTCTCGGTGAACGGGTGGCGCGGCTCCTCGAACTCGGGCGCGGTGCAGTTGATGCAGGGGTAATTGCCGCGCGTGCAGCTGCCCTCCCCGTTCCAGGGCCGGATATTGCAATCGCCCACCGCCTGGGTGCCGACGCAGCCGAGGTTCTCCATCATGCAGCCCATCTCGCTCAGCTCGATCGCCGAGGCCTTGTATTCGTAGAACTCATTCTTCGTGCAGCCGTGATGCACCAGATGCTGCGCATAGAACAGCGGCCGGCCGAAAGTGTCGAGATCGGCGGCACCCAGCGCACCGGCGGCGAGCAGCATCAGCGTCTCGGTGACCCAGCCCGGATGCGTCGGGCAGCCCGCGACATTGATGACGGGCAGGCCCGAGGCGGAGCGGAACCCCGCGGACAGCGCGCCGCCCGGATGCGCGCCGTCATATTGCACGCCGACCGCATCCGAGGGGTTGCCCCCCGCCGAGGTCACCCCGCCATAGGTCGCGCAGGTGCCCACCGCCACCACGTGGCGCGCGCGCGGCGCGAGCGCCGTGACCCAGTCGAGCATCGAGCGCCCGGTGCCCGAAAGCATCTGGAACCGCCCGGTGCCGCGCGGCCCGCGCGCGATCGAACCCTCGACCGCAAGCACGTCGAGCGGCGTCTCGCCACGTTCGACGCTTTCGAGCAGCGCGCGCACCTCGGCCCCGGTCTCGAGGCTCAGCGTCGGATGCCAGAGGAAGGTGATCCCGGCATCGGCGAGCGTCTCGAAGAGGTTCGGATCCTCGGCGCACAGAAGCGACATCGTGCAGCCGCCGCAGCCCGCCGCCTGAAGCCAGAGCACGTTCATGCGGTCTCCTCCGCGAGCGGCAGGTCGAAACTGAAACAGGCCCCGGAGCCGATCCCGGAACAAAGCCGGAGCCGCCCGCCGTGCTCCTCGACGATCTTGTTCGAGATCGAGAGGCCAAGCCCGGTGCCGCGGCCGACCTCCTTCGTGGTGAAGAACGGATCGAAGATCGCCTGCGCCACCGTCTCGGGCACGCCCGGGCCGTTGTCGCGCACCGAAAGCTCGCCACGGGGGCCGCTTACCGCGGCGGTGATCTCGATGCGCCCGCCCGCACGCCCCTCGAGCGCGTCGACCGCGTTCTGCACGAGGTTCATCACCACCTGCTGCACATGGCCGGGCCGGCCGCGGACCATCAGCGAGGGCCGGCCGGTGAAGCTGATCTCGGTGCCGCTTTTGGAGCCGCGGCAGACCCAGGTCGCGGCGGTCTGCGCCGTCTCCACCAGGTCGAAAATGACCATCTCGCCCGAGCCATCCGCCGAAAGCCGGCGCAGATCCTCGACGATGTCGCGCACCCGCTCCGCCCCCTCGCGCGCGCCCCGCGTCGCCTCGCGCAGGTTCTTCACCTCGCGGTCGAGCTTCAGCTCCTCGCGCAGCGCGATCAGCCGGTCGCGGTCCACCCCCTGCTGCACCTCGCGGAAATAGGCCTCGAACTTGCCGGCATAGCGTTCGAGTGCATGGGCATTGGCATAGACGAAGGAGATCGGATTGTTCAGCTCATGCGCGACACCGGCGAGCAGCCGGCCGAGGGAGGCGAGTTTTTCGTTGCGCACGAGCTGCGCCTGCGCGGCGATCAGCGCCTCGTGGCTGCGCGCGAGATCGGAATAGGCCTTGCGCAGCTCGCCCAAGGGGCGGCCGGTGAGGACATAGCCGATCACCCGCTCACGCTCATCAAGCCGGGGGCTGACGGAAAGTTCGAGCGGCGCGGGGCCGTCCGGCCCGGCAAGCGCCGCCTCGAGCGTCACCGGCGCGCGGGCATTCGCGGCCTCGGCCAAGGCCCGGTCGAGCGCGCCATGGCTTGCCGCGTCGAACATCCGCGCGAGCGCCTGGCCATGCCAGATGCCGGGCACCGTGCCGGTGAGCGCGGCGACCGAGGCGGAGGTCTCCAGCACCTCGCCCGCGCGCGAGACCACGATCAGCGCATCCGAGACCGAGGCGAGGATCGAGCCGAGGAAGGAGCGCATGTCCTCGAGCTCGTGGTTCTGCCGCTCGAGCCGCTCCTGATAATCGACGAGATCGGCATAGGTGCGGTCGACCGCCTCGAGCACATCGACCCAGACCGCATCGCTGCCCTCGCCCGCCACCGGGGGCAAAAGCGCGCCAAGACCGGCGGGCGGCGCGGGCGGGCGCGCGCCGGGAACGGGGGTGCGGTCGGGGGCAGGCTCGCGGCTCATGTCATCCTCCGCCCCGAGCATATCGCGCAGCGGCGGCGGGGCAAGGGGGCGCAGGCCGCGCCCCTCAGCCGCCGAACCAGGCGATGAAATAGCCCGCGACGACCGCGGTGCCGATCACGCCCGCCACGTTCGGCCCCATCGCATGCATCAGAAGGTAATTGTTCGGATCGGCCTTCTGCCCCTCGTTGTGGCTCACGCGGGCGGCCATCGGCACCGCCGAAACGCCCGCCGAGCCGATCAGCGGGTTGATCTTGTTCTTCGAGAACAGGTTCATCAGCTTCGCCATCAGAACCCCCGCCGCGGTGGCGACGCCGAAGGCGATGACGCCCAGCCCGAGGATCTTCAGCGTGCTCGCGTCAAGAAAGCGCTCGCCCGTCATGGTGATGCCGACCGAGGTGCCGAGGAAGATCGTGGTGACGTTGATCACCTCGTTCTGCGCGGCCTTGGTCAGCCGTTCGGTCACGCCGCTCTCGCGCAGGAAATTGCCGAGCATCAGCATACCGATCAGCGCCGAGGCGGCGGGCACGAGCAGGATCACCACCACCGTCACCATCCCGGCGAAGACCAGCTTTTCGAGCCGGGAGACCGGACGCAGCGACTGCATGCGGATCTTGCGCTCGGCCTTGGTGGTCAGCGCGCGCATGATCGGCGGCTGGATCATCGGCACGAGCGCCATGTAACTGTAGGCCGCCACCGCGATCGGCGCGAGCAGGTCGGGGGCGAGCTTGTTGGCGAGGAAGATCGAGGTCGGGCCGTCGGCGCCGCCGATGATGCCGATCGCCGAGGCCTCCTGCGGGGAAAACCCGATCATCGTCGCCCCGAAGAAGGTGGCGAAAACCCCGAACTGCGCCGCCGCGCCCAAGAGAAGCGTGCGCGGATTGGCGATGAGCGGCCCGAAATCGGTGAGCGCGCCGACGCCGAGGAAGATCAGCGGCGGGAAGATCTCGAGCTTCACCCCCATCGAGATATAGTAGTAAAGCCCCCCCGCCTCACCGTTCACCGGCGCGTTTATCAGCCCCTCGGTCGGCAGGTTGGCGAGCAGCGCGCCGAAGGCGATCGGGATCAGCAGGAGCGGTTCGAACTTCTTGTAGACGGCGAGGTAGAAGAGAACCGCAACCACGATCCACATCACCCCCATCTGCCAGGTGACGTCGGGAATCGCGGTCAGGTTCCAGAGCTGCTCGAGTTTCGAGCCGGATGCGGTGCCGTCCATGGGAGCCCCCTTTGGCGGTCGGGTCGGTCAGCGTTCAGGCGAGGGTGACGAGGATCTGCCCCTCAGTCACGGTGGCGCCAGGGGTGACATGCACCGCGCTCACCGTGCCCGCCTGCGGCGCGCCGACATTGGTGTTCATCTTCATCGCCTCGAGCACGAGAAGCACGTCGCCCGCGGCCACGGCCTGGCCCACGGCGACATCGACGGAAACGACGGTGCCCGCGAGCGGGCTCGGGATCGCGCCGGGGCCGGCCGCGGCGGCGGGCGCCGGTGCGGGGGCCGCAACGGGCGCGGGCGCCACCGGGCGGGGGGCCGGAGCGGCCGCAGCCATCGGCGCGGCGGCGGGCTGGGCGGCGGCGGGGGCGTCGAGCTCCTCCACCGTCACATCATAGGCGACCCCTTCGACGGTGATGCGCAGACGTTTCATGGTTTCTGTCCTCTCAGGATGTCGGGGGTCTCGCCGCCGAGCGAGGGCCGCGTCGGCCCCCAGTCGGTGCGGATCCGGTGGGCGGTGAAGGTCTCGATCCGGCCTTCCATCGGCCAGCCCTCGACCTTGTGGGCCGGGGCCGCGACGCGGGTGACGCGATAGCCCGCGCCAAGCACCGCGCTGACCGCCGCCGCGATCGCGGCGAGGTGATGCGGCGGCACGCCCGCGGGCACGGCCGGGGCGGCGGCTTTCGCCACCGGGGCGGGGGCCGCGGCGGCCGGCGCCGGGCGCGCGGCGGCGCGGAAGCCCATCGCCACCAGCACGCAGGCGCCCCAGAGCGCGGCGAGCACCATCATCACCACGGTGAAGCCGGTGCCGATCAGTTCGAGGTTGTCGAGCATCTCGCGCCTCCGTCAGAGCGGGATATTGCCGTGTTTCTTCGGCGGGCGGGTCTCGCGCTTCGACATCAGCCCGCGCAGCGCGAGCGCGATCGTCGAACGGGTCTGGCGCGGCTGGATCACGTCGGTGAGGAACAGCATCCCCGCCGAGAGATAGGGCGAGGCGAATTCCGCGCGATATTCATCGGCGAGCTCCTTCGCCTTCGCGCGCTTGTCCTCGGCCTCCCCCAGCTCCTTGCGGTAGAGGATGTTCACCGCCCCTTCCGCCCCCATCACGGCGATCTCGGCCGAGGGCCAGGCGAAGACGTGATCGGCGCCCATGTCCTGGCTGCACATCGCCAGATAGGCGCCGCCATAGGCCTTGCGCATGATCACCGTGATCTTCGGCACCGTCGAGGAGGCATAGGCGAAGAGCATCTTCGCACCGTGGCGGATGATGCCGCGCCGTTCTTCCAGCACGCCGGGCAGGAAGCCGGGCACGTCGACCAGCGTCACCAGCGGGATGTTGAAGATGTTGCAGAAGCGCACGAAACGCGCCGCCTTGTCGGAGGCGTCGATGTCGAGCGTGCCCGCCTTCACCATCGGCTGGTTCGCGACGAAACCGACGACGATGCCGCCGATCCGGCCGAAACCGATCACGATGTTCTGCGCGAAGGTTTCCATCACCTCGAGGAAATCGCCCTCGTCGGCGAGCCGGCGGATCACCTCGCGGCAATCGAAGGGCGCCTTCGAATCCTCGGGCAGCAGATCGTCGAGGCCGGGATCGTCGGCGATCGAGAGATCCGCCTCGATCCGGTGCGGCGGGTCCATCATGTTGTTCGAGGGCAGGAAGGAGAGCAGCTTGTGCACGATCGCCACGGCATGGGCGTCGTTCTCGGCGATGAAATGCACGTTGCCGGACACGCCGGCCTGGGTCTCTGCGGAGCCGATCTCATCCATCGTGGTGACCTGGCCGGTGACCGAGCGGATCACCTCCGGCCCGCAGATGAACATCTGCGCATTCTCGCGCGTCATGACGACGAAATCGGTCAGCGCCGGGGAATAGGCCGCGCCGCCCGCGCAGGGGCCGGCGATCACCGAGATCTGCGGCACCACGCCCGAGGCCTGCACGTTGCGGTAGAACACCTGACCATAGGCCGAGAGCGCGCCGACGCCTTCCTGGATCCGCGCGCCACCGGAATCGTTGAAGCCGATCACCGGAACGCCCGCCTTCATAGCGTGATCGAGCGTGTGGCAGATCTTCTTGGCGTGGGTCTCGCCGAGCGAGCCGCCGGAGACGCCGAAATCCTGCGAAAAGGCCGCGACCGGTCTGCCGTCGACGAAGCCGGTGCCGGTGATCACCGCATCGGTCGGGATCGCCTTGCCCTCCATCCCGAAATGACGGGTCTTGTGCAGCGCATGCAGGCCGAATTCCTGGAAGGTGCCGGCGGAAAACAGCGCCTCGATCCGCTCGCGCGCGGTGAGCCGGCCCTTTTCGTGGCGTTCGGCGGTCTTCTTCGCGCCGCCGCCTTCGAGCGCGACATCGCGCCGCTTGTCCAACTCGTCCGCGAGTTTCCTGGAAATCGCCATGATCGCATCGCTTCCTTCTGGCCCGCCGGAACCCCGGCGGGGATGTTGCAGGGCATGACCCGAAGGCCCCCCGAGGCGCCCGCGGCCGGCCCTTTCGGACCAGGTCGCGACGCACCCTAATGGCGGTCCGATTAAGGCGCAGTTCACGGTGAAGATAAAGCGGGGGCGCGCGGAATATTTTGCAACTGCAGCAAAAATCGCGCTTTGCCGCCCGAATGGGCACAATCGGGGGGCGATTCCCGCCCCCCATCCGGCAATGCCCCGGATCAGACCTCGACCGAGACCTTGCCCATCGGATTCGCGCAGCAGGCGAGGATATAGCCCTCGGCGATCTCGTCGTCGGAGATGCCGCCGTTGTGCACCATATGCACCTCTCCCGAGAGCTTCTTCACCTTGCAGGTGCCGCACAGCCCGAAGGTGCAGCCCGAGGGGATGTTCAGCCCCGCCTGTTTCGCCACGGCCAGCACCGTGTCGGTCTCGGCGCAGGGCGCGGTGACGCCCGAGGCGGCGAAGGTGATCTCGGCGGCGACCTGCGCGTCGGGGGTGACGTCCTCGATCAGCGGCGCCTCCGCCTCGCTCGCCACCGGGGCGCCGAAGCTTTCCTGATGGTAATGCTCCATGTCGAAGCCGAGCGAGATCAGCATCTCGCGCACCGACTGCATGAAGGGCTCTGGCCCGCAGCAGAACACCTCGCGCTCGAGGTAGTCGGGCGCCATCAGGCCGAGCATGATCTGGTTCAGCCGGCCCTGATAGCCGTGCCAGGTGCGGAACGGATCGAGTTCCTCGACGGAGAAGCGCAGCTGCAGCCCCGGCACGCGGTTGGCGAATTGCTCCAGCCGCTCGCGGAAGATGATCTCGGAGGGGCGCCGCGCCGCGTGGACGAAGGTGATGTCGGGCATCTCGCCCGAATCCCAGGCCCAGGTCGTCATCGCCATCATCGGCGTGATCCCCGAACCCGCCGAGACGAAGAGGTATTTCTTCGCCTTGTGGCGGTGGAAGGAGAAGATGCCGCTCGGCCCGAAGGCGCGGATCTTCATCCCCGGCTTCAGATGTTCGAGCATCCAGCGGGTGCCGATGCTGTCCTTCTGCGCCTTCACCGTGACCGAGATCGACAAGGGCCGCGAGGGGCTCGAGGAGATCGTGTAGGTGCGCTGAACGTTGCCCGCCGCGCCCTTCGCCGGATCGACCGGCAGGTCGAGGGTGACGAACTGCCCCGGCTCGTAGTCGAACCACGCGCCCGAAGGCGCGCGGAAGGTGAAGGTCGCGGTGTCGGCCGTTTCCGGCACGACCATCGCGCATTCGAGCATCTCGTCATCCGACCAGGGCTCGGCGGACCAGTTCAGGCGCGGCTTGACCATCCGCTCACTCCGCCGCCTGGGCGGTCGGGCCGAGCCGCTCCGCCATCGTGCCGCAATACCAGTCGACGAACTGGATCACGCCCTCTTCCTGCACCGTCGAATAGGGGCCGGGTTCGTAGGCCGGGGAAAGGATGCCCTTCTGGTTCTCTTCCACGACCTGACGATCTTCGTCATTGGTGTTGAGCCAGACCTCGGTCAGCGTCTTGAGATCGTAATCCTTGCCCTCGACCGCATCCGCCGGCACCAGCCATTTCGTCGTGACCTCGGTCTCGGTGGGCGAGAGCGGCAGGATCCGGAAGACGATCGCATGATCGGCGAGGAAGTGGTTCCAGGTGTTCGGATAGTGGAAGAACAGCAGCGAGCCCGCGTCGCTGAAGGGCATCTGCCCCATGCGATGACCGGTCACCGCCGCCTTCGTGCTCATCGTGTAGCTTTCGGCGTTGTTCAGAAGCGGGATCCGCGCGAGGCGCCACTGCATCCGCGGATGCGCGGTGAAGCGCGAGGGCAGCCCCGCCTCCTCGCAGCGTTTCCAATGCGCGAGGATGTCCGGGCTCGCCGCGTCGGGGCCTTCCATCGCGGTCATCCGCGGGTTGTCGGAATAGGTCCGGCAGAGCGAGGGATGCGAGCCGCCGCAATGGTAGCATTCGCGGTTGTTCTCGATCACCAGCTTCCAGTTGCCCTTCTCGACGATGGTCGAGGAAAACGCGACCTTCGCCTCCTTCAGCCCGGCGGGGGCGAGGTAGCGGCCGAGCGTCTGGGCGAGATCGGCGATCGGCGGCGGCACTTCGGCGAGGCAGATGAAGACCATGCCGCCGATATCGACGCAATGGACCTTCTTCAGCCCGTGTTTCGAGGCGTCGAAATCCTCCTGCATGTCGCGCGCCCAGATCAGCCGGCCGTCGAGCTCGTAGGTCCACTGGTGGTAGGGGCAGACGAGCTTCGCGGTGGTGCCGCTCGGCGCCGAGCAGAGCCGCTGGCCGCGGTGGCGGCAGACGTTGTGGAAGGCGCGGATCATGCCATCGGCGCCGCGCACCACGATCACCGGATAGGCGCCGACCTGAAGCGTCGCGTAATTGCCGGGCTTGGGCAGTTCGCAGGCGGGCACCGCGAACAGCCATTCGCGGTAGAAGATCTGGTCCAGATCGGCCTGGAGCACGCCCTCGTCGCAATAAAGCTCGTGGCTCAGGGAATAGTTCTCGCGGCGCGCGGCCAGTTCCGCGCGGATCTCGGATGCGCTCAGCATCTTGCACCTCTTTGGGCCACGCCTCCCCGCGCGGACAGGTTGAAAGAAGGGCCGAAGCCCGGGGCCGCAAGGCTGGTGTCCGGGCTCGGGAGGCGCCTGCACGCCGCGGACGCGCCCTCCGGGCCTCCGCCCGGCGGATCCGACCGCCTCTCCCATACCGTTGCGGGGGCAGCGCCGGTCTCCCACCGGCTTTCCCAATTCTCCTGCGTCCCGGGGCCGGGGCGCAGGCACCCTGCCCCGCCAGATTGACAGAATGCCGCGCCCGGCGCGCCGCAAATGCGACCTCCGGCGCGGCATTCGAGACATTGCCCGGGCGCGGCCCCGCCCCCCGGACAGGGGCAGGCGCCGCGCGGGGGCGATCGCGGCTCAGCACGCGATTCGCGCCCTGCGCGGCGCCCAGGAACCGGGGCCCCGTCGGCTCAGAGCATCCGCGTCGAGAAATACCAGTCGACGGTGTCATAGCCCTCGCCGGCACGCGCCTCGGCCTCTTCCGGGGTCTTCGGCGTGTGCACGATCACCGGCTTGCCCGGCGCCCAGTTCTCCGGCATCGCGCAATTCTCCTCGGCCGCGGTCTGCAGCGCCACGAGCAACCGGTAGATCTCGTCGACCGAGCGGCCGGCGACCATCGGATAATAGAGCATCGCGCGCAGCTTGCCCTCCGGGTCGATCAGGAAGGTGGCGCGCACCGCCGAGGTGTCGGAGGCGCCGGGCTGGATCATGCCATAGGCCGAGGCCACCTCCATGCTCAGATCGGCGATGATCGGGAAGGTGATCTTGGTGCCGAACTTCTCCTCGATGTTGCGCATCCAGGCGATGTGCGAATAGTGGCTGTCGATCGAGAGGCCGAGCAGCTCGGTGTTGCGCGCGGCGAAATCGGCCTGGCGCTTGGCGAAGGCGATGAATTCGGTGGTGCAGACCGGGGTGAAATCGGCCGGGTGCGAGAACAGCACCAGCCATTTGCCGCGGTAATCGGCGAGGGTGCGGCGGCCGTGGGTCGTCGGCGCGTCGAAGTCGGGGGCGGCGACGTTCAGGCCGGGCATCCGGGGCTGGGTCTGGGTCAGGTCGGTCATCGGTTTTCCTTTCGGGTCTCTGTCGTTTCGATGCAGACTTCCTACCCCCCGGAATTACATTGGTGAAATTGATTGATACGCTTTCACTTATTGCCTTTTTCTATTACGATTCCCGCATGATCACCCTGCGCCAGCTCCGCTTCCTCACCGCCGTCGCCGAGGAACTCAATTTCTCCCGCGCGGCCGAACGCTGCCACGTCACCCAACCCACGCTGAGCGCGGGGCTGCGCGAGCTCGAGGAACGCCTCGGCGTGACCCTGGTCGAGCGCACGAAACGCTCGGTGATGATGACGGAGATCGGCGCCGAGATCGCGGCGCGGGGCCGCGCGCTGCTGCTTGGCGCGCGCGAGATCGAGGAGCTCGCCGCCGCGCAGCTACGCCCCGACGAGGGCGATCTGCGGCTGGGCGCGATCCCGACGATCGGCCCCTTCCTGATCCCGCGCGCCCTGCCCGGGCTGCGCGCGCGCTTTCCCGCCCTGCGGCTCTACCTGCGCGAGGAGCTGACCGAGAGCCTGCTCGAGGGCGTCGCCGCCGGGCGGCTCGACCTTGCGGTGATCGCCCAGCCCTATGACATCGGCAGCCTGCGCAGCATGGCGCTCTTCGACGACGGCTATCACCTCGCCGCCCCGCCCGAGGCGCCGCCGCAGGAAGCGGGCACTTGCGAGACCGGCCTCGCGCTGCTCGACGGGGCGCATCTGCTGCTTCTGGAAAAGGGGCATTGCCTGCAGCGCCATGCGCTGCGCGCCTATCCCGCCGGGCGGCTCGCGCAGGACGAGCATTTCGCCGCGACGAGCCTGACGACGCTGATCTCGATGGTGAGCGAGGGGCTGGGGATCACGCTGCTCCCCGATCTCGCGGTGGCGGCCGGGGTGGCGGCGCATCAGCGCGTCGCACTGACGCCGCTGCCCGACGCCTGCCCGCGCCATGTCGTGCTGGTCTGGCGCGCGACCTCGCCGCGCGCCGCCGTGTTCGAGGAGATCGGCCGGATCCTGCAGGAGACGCGCCGCGCCCTGCGCTGATCCGGCCGCCGGAGCTCAGCCGAAGACCGCGGTGAGCGCGCCGTCGACGGCCTCGGTGATCTCGTCGATGTCGTCGGGCGTCGCGATCAGCGCCGGGCTGAAGCAGAGCGTGTTGTTGAACCCGGTGAGCGAGCGGTTCGTCATGCCGAACATCACGCCGCGCTTGGCGCCCTCGGCCACCACGCGGGCGACCTCGCCCTCATGCATCGGCTCCTTCGTGGCGCGGTCGGCCACGAGCTCGGCGCCGGCAAAGAGGCCCGCACCGCGGACGTCGCCGATCACCTTGTGCTTTTCCATCAGCGTCTGCAGGTTCGCCATGATCCGCTCGCCCATCGCGACGGTGTTGGCCAGCAGCCCCTCGTCCTCGATGATGCGCATGTTCTCGATCGCCGCCGCGGGGCCGGCGGTGCAGCCGCCAAAGGTCGAGATATCACGGAAATAGCTGAGCTTGTCGGTCGCGTCCTTGAACTGCTCGAACACCGCCTCGGTGGTCACGCAGCACGAAATCGCCGCATAGCCCGAGGCCACACCCTTCGCCATCGTCACGAAATCGGGCTGGATGCCGTAGTTCTGATAGCCGAACCAGGTGCCGGTGCGGCCCATGCCGCAGACGACCTCGTCGATGTGCAGGAGCACGTCGTATTTCTTGCAGATCTCCTGCACCCGCTCCCAATAGCCCTTCGGCGGCACGATCACGCCACCGCCCGCGGTGACGGGTTCGAGGCAAAGCAGGCCGACGGTATCCGGCCCCTCGCGCAGGATCACCTCCTCGATCGCATCCGCCGCGCGCTCGCCGTAATTCTCGACATCCCACTGCGCGCGGTATTCGAGGCAATGCGGCACCGGCACGAAGCCGCCCGGGAACGGCCCGTATTGCAGCGCGCGCTCTTCCTGACCGCAGGCCGCGAGCGTGCCGAGCGAGGCGCCGTGATAGTCGCGCTCACGATAGAGGATCTTCGATTTCTTGCCGCCATGCAGCCGCGCCGAGATCTGGCGCACCATCTTGAAGACCTTCTCGTTCGCTTCCGACCCCGAGTTGGCGAAATAGACGCGGCTCATGCCCGGCATCTTGGTCAGCAGCTTTTCCGAGAAAAGCGCGCCCGGGATGGTGCCGCCGCTGCCCGCCCAATAGGGCAGCTCGATCAGCTGGTCGCGGATCGCGTTGGCGATGCTCTCGCGGCCGTAGCCGACGTTCACCGTCCAGACCCCGCCCGAGACGGCGTCGAGGAACTCGGCGCCGTGCTGATCCCAGATCCGGATCCCCTTGCCCTTGACGATGACGCGCGGGTCACTCGTCTCGAGCGATTTGTGTTGCAGCAGGTGGTGCCAGACATGGGCGCGATCGGCCTCGGTCACATGGCGCATATCGTTGGAAAGCAGGGTCATCCGCGGGACTCCGTCAAAGGGGGATGCGCCATCACAATCCTTTTCCGCGCGCCCAACAATCCTTTTTATCACTACGGCAAGTCATTGATTTTTATTGCGCGCATCGTAAAGTGATGCGGATTTCACAACAACCGGAACGGAAATGGCGATGGAAGGCGAAATCGGCGCGCGGCTGCGGGCGCTGCGTCAGGCGCGCAACCTCTCGCAACGCGAGCTCGCGCGGCGCGTCGGCCTGCCGAATTCGGCGATCTCGCTGATCGAATCGGGGCGCACCAACCCGACGATCGGCGCGCTCAAACGCATCCTCGACGGGCTGCCGATCGGGCTGGCGGAGTTCTTCGCCTTCGAGCCGGAGGCACCGCGGCGCTTCTTCTTCGCCGCCGAGGAGCTGCACGAGATCGGCAAGGGCCGGATCTCCTATCGCCAGATCGGCGAAAGCGGCGCGGGGCGCGCGTTGCAGATGATCGCCGAGACCTACCAGCCCGGCGCCGACACCGGCAAGGTGCCGCTCAGCCATCAGGGGGAGGAGGTCGGGCTGATCCTCTCGGGCCATCTCGAGGTGACGGTGGACGGCGCGCGCAAGCTGCTTGGCCCGGGCGACGCCTATGCTTTCGCAAGCCATCTGCCGCACCGCTTCCGCAACCCGGGGGCCGAGCCCTGCACCGTGGTCAGCGCCTGCACGCCGCCCAGTTTCTGACGCGGCGCGGGCGGGATCGGGGCGCCGGTGTCGGCGCCCCTTCCGGCATCAGTAGATCACGACCGAGCGGATCGACTCGCCCTTGTGCATCAGATCGAAGGCCTCGTTGATGCGCTCGAGCGGCATCGTGTGGGTGATCATCGGGTCGATCTCGATCTTGCCGTTCATGTACCAGTCGACGATGCCCGGCACGTCGGTGCGCCCGCGCGCGCCGCCGAAGGCGGTGCCCTTCCAGACCCGCCCGGTCACAAGCTGGAACGGCCGCGTCTGGATCTCGGCCCCGGCCGCCGCCACGCCGATCACCACGCTCACACCCCAGCCGCGATGGGTGCATTCGAGCGCGTCGCGCATCACCTTCACGTTGCCGGTGCAGTCGAAGGAGTAATCCGCGCCGCCGATCTGGTCGAAGGGGGTCTTCGTCAGGTTCACGATCTCCTGCACGACCGTGCCTTCGATCTTCGTCGGGTTCACGAAATGGGTCATGCCGAAATACTCGGCCATCTCGCGCTTGCCGTCGTTCAGATCGACGCCGATGATCATGTTGGCGCCCGCCATCCGCAGGCCCTGGATCACATTGAGCCCGATCCCGCCGAGGCCGAAGACCACCGCCTTCGCGCCGATCTCCACCTTGGCGGTGTTGATCACGGCGCCGATGCCGGTGGTGACGCCGCAGCCGATGTAGCAGATCTTCTCGAAGGGGGCGTCGTCGCGCACCTTGGCGAGCGCGATCTCGGGCATCACCGTGTGGTTCGCGAAGGTCGAGCAGCCCATGTAGTGATAGATCGGCGTTCCGTCGAGCATCGAGAAGCGCGTCGTGCCGTCGGGCATCAGCCCCTGCCCCTGGGTCGAGCGGATCGCGGTGCAGAGGTTGGTCTTCTGGCTCAGGCAGCTCGGGCATTGCCGGCATTCGGGGGTGTAGAGGGGAATCACGTGATCCCCGGGCTTGAGCGAGGTCACGCCCTCGCCCACTTCGAGCACGATCCCCGCGCCCTCATGGCCGAGAATCGCCGGGAAGATCCCCTCGGGGTCGGCTCCCGACAAAGTGAATTCGTCGGTGTGGCAGATGCCCGTGGCCTTGATTTCGACCAGAACCTCGCCCGCTTTCGGGCCTTCGAGGTTCACTTCCATGATTTCGAGCGGTTTTCCCGGGGCAACAGCGACCGCGGCACGGGTTCTCATTGGGCATTCCTCCCTGTATATCTGGCGGCAAACTGCGGCATCCCCGCCGCCAACGCAAGAATGGGTGCGACATGTTAGCCAAGTTCTCCGTCATCGCCGTCCTCGCGCTGACGCTTTCCGCCTGCCAGAGCACGACCGAAGACACCACCCCGGCCGAGCCGCTGCCGACGCCTCACATGACCCCGACGGTCACCGAGGGCGCGCTCGAACAGCGCGAGCCCGACACCTGCCACGCGATCGACTATACCTCGGCGCTGGGTCAGCCCGCCTCGGTGATCCCGACGCTCGGCATCTCCCGGCCGATCAACGTCGTCGAATGGCGGGGCATCGAGCCGCAGATCTACAATCCGCAGCGCATCGTGTTCCGCCTCGACGCCGCGGGCAACATCTTCAACATCGACTGCGGTTGAGCCGATGCGCGCCTTTTCCGCAGCCCCCGCGCTGATCGGCGCCCTGCTGCTGGCCTCCTGCACGCTCGACGCCGCGGGGCCGGATCTCGCGGGGTCCGAGCTGCCGGTGCCGGGGGCGGCCGATCAATGCGGCGCCACTGAGCTTGGCGCGCTGGTCGGCCAGCCCGAAAGCGTGCTCGCCACGATGCGCTTCGCGCAGCGGGTGCGGGTGATCCACCCGGGCGATGCGGTGACGATGGATTATTCGGCCAGCCGGCTGAACATCGGGATCGACGCGGCGGGCAAGATCGCCACGCTGCACTGCGGCTGATCGCCCGGGCCGGGCGCTGCGGCGCCCGCCCTCACATCTTGAAGCGGCCGTGGCAATCCTTGCAGGCCGCGCCCAGCGCCGGCAGCGTGTTGGCCAGATCCCCCGCATCAAGATCATTCGCCGCCTTCAGAAGCCGGTTCGTCTTCTGCCGGAACTCACCCGGGCTGTTCCAGATGTCGGGCAGCGCGTTCGAAACCGGGTCGTCGGCATGGGCGCGAAAGGCGGTCTCGACCTTGTCGGCACCGTCGCGCAGCGCCGCGATCGCCGCCTCGGCCTGCGCCGCATCGAAGGGCGCCTTGCCCTCGGCCATGTCGCTCAGAGTGCCCATGTCGCCCTTGAGCGACTGCATAAGCGCGATGCGCGCATGCACCACCGGATCCTTCGCCTCCTCCTTGGCGAGCGCGATGCCGCCGGCAAAGGCGAGCGCGAGCGCGAGCGTGAGGCGCAGCGAGAGCAGCGGACGAGCGGACATCGGGGACTCCTGTGATCCATCCGGGCGGGCCGGACGCGGGCAAGATGGCGGCAAAGCCCCCCCGGCGCAATCGGCCCCCGATCACGAAGCCGTTCACGAAGCCATTCCCTGCGCCGGCACCGGCCAAACCCCGCCGCCGCCCCCGGGCAAAGCGAAACCCCGCCCTTTCGGGCGGGGTCGAATTCCGCGGAAGGCACCCCGACGGCACGAACTGGGTGGGGGCTGTTGACCGCACCGCCGGGGCTTTAGCGTTTTCCGCTACAGGATTTATCGCCCGCGACATGGGCGCAAAGGGGATCGGATTGCGGCGCGCAAGAGGTCATTTTGCGGCGAGATCGCGACATGGTGAAGCCGCGACCGCCTGCTGCAGCCGGGGCTTGATTTGCGGCGGGGCCGGTGTCACCATTTGGTCATGACGATCCAGGCGCCGACGCCCTTCCCCCGCCCCCCCGCCGAGCCGACCCAGGTCGCCTTCGATCGCGGCGAGCTGGGCGCGATCCTCACGCTTTACGGGCGGATGGTGGCCGCGGGCGAATGGCGCGACTACGCGATGAGCTTCCTGCGCGATCACGCGGTGTTCGCGGTGTTCCGCCGCTCCGCCGAAAACCCGCTTTACCGGATCGAGAAGCGCCCGGCGCTGCGCAACAAGCAGGGGCTTTACGCGGTGATCGGCGCCGAGGGGCAGGTGCTCAAGCGCGGCCATGACCTCGCCTCCGTGCTGCGCGTGCTCGAGCGCAAGCTGATCCGCCCGATCGATTAGGCCCCGGCCGGTCGCGCCCGGCGCGGGCGGAGCCTCCGGCGGGGATATTTCCTCTCTGTAGAATGCCAGATCAGGGGCGTTTGATGCCGTAGAGCGGCCCCTCGCCCGCGGCGTCGATGCGCGCGATACAGGCGTCGATATCCTCATGCGCGACGCTCATCGTCTGGCCGTTGGCGTGGATCAGCCGCGTGCCGTCGACGGCCATCGCGACATGGCCGGGCCAGAAGAAGAGATCGCCGCGTTCGGGGCGCGTGCCCTCGGGCAGGAAGGCGCCGAAAGCCGCGCGCTGCTGATCGCTGTCGGCCGGGCAGCCGATGCCGCAAAGCGTCAGCGCGAGCTGCACGAGGCCCGAGCAGTCGATGCCGTCGCGCGAATTGCCGCCCCAGAGATAGGGCGTGCCGAGGAGCCGCTCGGCCACCGCGACCGGGTCGGCCTCGGGCTGCTCGATCGGGCGGATATGGGTGCGCGGCACCCAGCCCTCGGCGATGCGTGCGAAACGGCCGGTGATCTCCTCGACCGCGAGCCGCGCCCCGATGCCGAGCGCCATCACCTCGCCGCGCTTGATCGAGGGCTCGCGGTAGACATGCGAGCCGAGCGCATTGACGACATGGGTCGCCACCAGCGCCGGGCCGAGCGCGGCCTCCGGCAGCCAGCCGCAATAGCCGTCCGCCGCCGCCTGCACGAAGGCGAGCCCCGCGCGCCGCTCGATCACGGTGAGCGCCGCGCCGAAGATCACCTGGCGCTCGCGCAGCGCGCCGGGGGAGGCCACGAGATCGACGATCGGCGCGATCAGCCGCGCCGGCTCGCCGCGGATGAAGGCCTGGGCCGCGACCTTGCCGCGCAGGCTTTCGAGCGCGAAATGGCCGGAAAACGGGGTGAGGCGGCGGTCGGGATCGCTCACAGCCCGAGCACCTCGGGCAGCGCGGCGAAGATCGCGCGCGCGCCCTGTTGCAGCGCGCCTTTCGGGCGGCCGGGCGCAGCGGCGGGCTGCCAGCCGTAGATGTCGAAATGGGCGAAACGCTCGGTCTCGGTCACGAAGCGGCGCAGGAAAAGCGCGGCGGTGATCGAGCCCGCCATCCCGCCCGAGGGCGCGTTGTCGAGATCGGCGATGCCCGGTTCGATCAAGGCCTCGTAAGGCGCCCAGAACGGCATCCGCCAGAGCGGATCGGCGAGTTTGTCACCGCCGGCAAGCGCCGCGGCGAGATCGTCGTCATCGGTGTAGAAGGGCGGCAGATCAGGGCCGAGCGCGACCCGCGCCGCGCCCGTCAGCGTCGCCATGCAGCAGATCAGATCGGGGCATTCCTCGTCGGCGGCCGCAAGCGCATCGGCGAGCACCAGCCGCCCCTCGGCATCGGTGTTGTTGACCTCGACCGAAAGCCCCTTG